>JAXITB010000160.1:0-6399 GCA_034680305.1 Polaromonas sp.
CCCCATCGCGCCGAGGGCGGCGCTCCCACAGAAGCCAAGATCACCGCGCCCAAGGCAGGGGCAAGAAAAACATGGCCCCAGCGACTCAAGGGTGACGCGGACAGGCTGCCCTAGATTTAGACTGTCGGCCATCGCGTCTTTCAGGAGCCCATCTTGCGCATCGCCAGCTATCAATTTCAAGGACGACGTCAGGTCGGCCAGGTATCGCCTGACGGTCAGTCAGTGACCGGGTTTCAGCTCGATGCCGACCAGGCCCAGCGCGGCGCGTTGGCACTGATTGATCGCAGCGACTGGCGCAGCACGCCCCTCCAAGCCCAACCGGTGGCCATCGGCCAGGTGAAGCTCGAGTCGCCCATCCCCCGGCCGCGTCGCAATGTGTTTTGCGTCGGACGCAATTACCACGAGCACGCCAAGGAGTTGCGCGACTCGGTCTTCAAGAACAACAACGCCAATGTAGCCGCCTGGCCCATCGTGTTCACCAAAGTGCCCGAATGCGTGGTCGGACCGCATGATGAAGTCATCTTGCCCCATGGCATCAGCGAGCAGATCGACTATGAGTCGGAGCTGGCGGTGGTCATCGGCACCGGAGGCAAAAACATCCGCAAGGAAGACGCGCTCAAGCACATCTTCGGCTACACCATCGTCAACGATGTGACCGCCCGCGATGTACAGATGCGCCACCAGCAGTGGGACCTGGGCAAGTCGTTCGACACCTTCTGCCCCATGGGCCCCTGGATCGTCACCGCCGACGAACTCGACGGCACCAACACCCGCGTGCGTGGCTGGGTCAACGGGCAGCTGCGTCAGGACGGAAGGACCACCGATCTGATTTTCGGCATCGCCACGCTGATCGAGACCTGCTCACGGGGCGTGACCCTGTATCCAGGCGATGTGATTGCCACCGGCACGCCCGCCGGTGTGGGCATGGGCATGAACCCGCCGCAGTATCTCAAGAGCGGGGATGTGGTGCGCGTCGAGATTGATGGCATCGGAGCCATCGAGAACCGATTCGTCTAAAGCGCGCCGAGCAGCCTCGCGCCCCCGCCCAACGCTTGGGCACGAAGCTGGCGAGCATCTGCTCGCTCTGTTTCTGCAGTTGCTCCTGCATCTGGGAAAACAGGGTCTTGGACTGCTCCACATAAGAGCCCATCACGCCCTGCATGAGCGGCGACTGGCTCTGCATGAACTGCGACCACAACTCGGGGTTCAGGCCCTTGGACTGCTCGCTGAGCTTGGCCTGCAGTTCCATGAAGGTCTGAATGTTCTTCTCGAGGTAGTTGCCCATCACACCTTGCATGGCATGGCCATAAAAGCGAATGATGTTGGACAGCAGTTGTTCGGTGAACATGGGCGCGCCACCGGCCTCTTCTTCCAGAATGATCTGCAGCAAGATGCTGCGCGTCAGGTCTTCCTGCGTCTTGGCGTCTCTGACCACGAAGGGCGAGCGCGTCATGACCAACTGCTTGACGTCGGCCAGAGTGATGTAAGTTGAACTGTCGGTGTCATACAGACGCCGGTTCGGGTACTTCTTGATGATCCGAGGACCCGCACCGGCCGACGGCTCTGGCATGGCCGACCCAGGCCGCGCGGGGGCGGTCTTGCGGGCCGACGCTGGCTTGGCCGGGCGCTTGTCCGCCGCTGGCGAGCCAGCGGCTGAGCGGCGAGACGCCGATGAGGTGGGCTGCTTGGTGGGCACGGGGTCCTTCCTTGCTGAACGGGCGCAATGCGCCCAGATGGCTCAAACCATTCTAGGCAGCCAAGCCTGGGCCGGGCAGCCGTGGTTTACCCTGCCGCCCACCCTGGTGGGCCAGCCCTGAGCGCCGGCTTCAGCGGGCGGGTCGGTGGGGCTTGCGTGCCGCAGAGCGCGCCGGGCCACCGGCCGGACGCGCGAAGTCTGGGCGGGGCGCAAACCCCTCACGCCGGCCTTCGAAGCGAGGGTCAAAGGCCCGATCACGCTGCCCGGTCGCGGGCATGGGCGCGCGACCGGCAAACTGCCGATCGTCTCTGCGCGGATCGGCCTGACGCGGATCAGCCCGGCGCGGTGCCCGCTCGGCAAAGCCGCGATCGCCCCCCCAGCCACTGCCCTGCCCGGCGCTCTGCCCGCTGCGAAAGCCTGTGCCGCGCGCTGGCGGGCGGCCGCCCGGACCACGGGGACGCTGCTCAAAGGAAGAGGGGAAACGCTGCTGCGGCTCCAGTCCGGGGATGACCGCCGGCTTGAAAGGCTGCTTGGTGAAAAACTCGATGTCAGAGATGCGACGACGGTCACGGAACTCGGCCAAAGTGATGGCCTCGCCACTGCGACCAGCCCGGCCGGTACGGCCAATGCGGTGCACATAGTCTTCGGCCTTCATGGGCAGGCCAAAGTTGATCACGTGGGTGATGGTTGGCACATCCAGGCCACGGGCAGCCACGTCGGTGGCCACCAGAATCTGCACCCGCCCCTCACGGAAGGCCGACAGGCGGCGATTGCGCAAACCCTGGCTCAGCGCGCCGTGCAGGGCCACCGCGTGAAAACCGTCCTGGACCAGGTCATTGGCCAGGCCGTCACATTCAATTTGGGTCGAGGCAAACACCACCACCTGATCGATGCTGGCATCGCGCAACCAGTGGTCGAGCAGCTTGCGCTTGTGCTGCAGGTTGTCGGCCCAGTGCAGGGTCTGCTTGATCGACAGGTGCTTGTCCTGCGGCGAGTCAATCTCGATGCGCTGCGGCTCGCGCATGACGCGCGTGGCCAGTTGCATGATGCGCGGCGCAAAGGTGGCGCTGAACATCATGGTCTGCTGGCGCTGGCCGGTGAGCTGATGAATCTCGGCCAGGTCATCGGCAAAGCCCAGATCGAGCATGCGGTCAGCCTCATCGACCACCAGGAAACTCACCTGCTCGAGCTTGATCTGCATGCTGCGCTGCAGGTCCAGCAAGCGCCCCGGCGTGGCCACCACCAGATTGGCGTTTTGCAGCTTGGCGATCTGCAACTGATAAGGGATGCCACCAACCACATTGGCAATGCGCAGTCCACGGCAGTGACGCACCAGGTCGATGGCATCGGCACACACCTGCTGCGCCAGTTCACGCGTCGGGCACAGAATCAGGGCGCCAGGCGCAGCCGCCTTGAAGTGACGCGGGTTGGTCGGGTCTTTGCGCTTAGGCCGCTTGGGCGCGGCCTCGCCGCGCGCCAGGGCCTCGGCCGTCAAACGATTCCATTCGGCAGCCTCCTGCTAGGCCTGCTCACGCTGCTGCTTGAGCAAGGTATGGAGCACCGGCAACAAAAAGGCCGCGGTCTTGCCGCTGCCCGTCTGGCTGGACACCATCAGATCGGTAAAGCCGCCGCTGCCCTCACGGGCCAGGGCCTGCATGGCCTTCGGAATGGTGGCCTGTTGCACCGAGGTGGGCTGGGTAAAGCCGAGATCGGCCACCGCTTGCAAGAGCTCCGAGGCCAGACCCAGCTTGATAAAACCATTGGGCTGATCGACCGGGTTGGGGGACGAATCGTCCTCGATGGCGGTGTCCAGCGCAGGCGCGAAATCATCGCGCGCTTGAAAAGCGTCGTTCATGTTCATTTCTCACAGACTGCCCAAAACCAAAACCTGGCTCGGGGCTCAAAGCCTGCGCGCTGCGCGGGCCTCGTTTGCGGTTAAAAATACATCAACCATCAAACGATACGGGTGACCCTGTGGAGGAGCACCGTGACCGCTGAATGCGGCCGGGGTGTGAGGCGGATGTGCAGAGCATCAGAGACCGTGACCCCTGAAGCGAAGCGAATTATGGCACAGCCATCCGGGTTTGCCCTGAGACCGACCCCAGCCGCGCGCACCGAAGACATCAAACAACGAGACTAAGATGGAAAACGCTTGTCAAAGTCTAAGGAAAGATGACGCGCTTTTTTTCCACGTCCAGTCTCATGGCAGTCGCAGGCAGTGCGATCGGCTTTTACCTGCTCTGCGAACTCAACGACTGGCTGTTTCGCGCACTGGCCTACGCCCAAGGCGTCAGTTGGGTGTTTCTGCCCAGCGGACTGCGACTGGGCCTGGTGCTGATGTTCGGCGGCGCGGGCGCGATGGGCGTGGTGATCGGCAGCCTGTTCGTGGGCCTTGACCGCGACCAGACCCTGGAAGTGACCATCGCAGCAGCACTGCTGTCGGGTCTGGCGCCCTGGCTGGCTCGCTGGGTCTGCCTGAGCACGCTGGGCCTGCGCGCGGACCTGAGCAACCTCAAAGCCAGGCAACTCTTGCAGATGGCCCTGGTCTTTGCCGTCATCAGCGCCGTATTGCACCAGGTACTTTACGTCAGCACCGGCCTGAGCGAGAGCCTGCTCAAGGGCACGGCCGTCATGGCCTTGGGCGATCTGCTGGGCACTTTACTGGTGCTCTATGGGCTCAAGGTGTCTCTGAGCCTGCTGAAAAACAGGCGCACGCTGTGACCTGCCATGCCAAGCCTCACGGCCCCAACAGCGTTTGGTGGCCTCATGCCAGGCCCGTGCCTGTGCGGGGCGCCTCATGAACCTGCGGCGAATCATTGCCACCGCATGGCTACTCGCCGCTCCGGCATGGGCCGAGGCCATGACCGTGGAACTCAAGACGCTGTCGCTGGGCTCTTCAGCCACGGTCCAAGCGATCTTCATTGAAGGCGCGGTGCAAGACGGTGACGGCCTGAAGTTTCAGCAGTTCCTCAGCGGCCTGGAGCCGGCCACAGAACAGTCGACCATCTGGATCGCCCTGAACTCCGAGGGCGGCTCGGTGCGCGAGACCCTGAACATCGCCCGGCAGATCCGCAGCCGCGGATTCATCACCCATGTGCCGGCCGAGTCGCGTTGCATCAGCGCCTGCTTGTTCCTGTATGCGGCAGGCCTCATCCGGGTCCCGGGCCTGACCGCACCGAATGCCCCATTCAAGCCCAACATCGGCATACACCGCGCCTTCCTCAGCCGCGACTTTCTTGCCCGTTTGTCGCTGTCACAGGCGCAGGAATTAACCCGCGCGATGTACCAGTCGCTCGAACGCGCCTTTCGCGAGTTCGACATCCCGCCAGCGATTTATCAAAACGCGCTGATGACCTCCTCGAGCCAGGTGCGCTGGCTCACCGAAGCCGAGACACGGTCTCTGGGCACTTACCCGGCCTGGTTTGACGAATACCTGCTGGCCCGCTGTGACCGACTCCAGGTGCCCGAAGTGGCACGCGATGCCACGGCCAGCACCCGAGAAAAATCAGCCTGCGCCATGCGCGTGATCCAGGAGCACCGCCGACAGGTGCGTCCGGCGCCTCCTACGGCGCCGCCACCAGCAGCCGATTGAGGTCGTCCACCGCCTCTTGCCCGTCAGGGCTGGCCAAAGCCGACAGCTTCAGGCGCGCCAGGTGCAGTTGGTAAAGCACCAGTGCGAGTTCACGCCGGGCCTCGGCACGCTTTTGCACCGCATTGAGGCGATCGACGATGGTGCGCGTGCCAGCCATCATGCCTCGCCCGGTGGAGATCACCAACTGTTCGGCCGAGGCCAGCGACTGGCGGGCCGCTTGCAGGCGGTCAGCGCCCTCGGTCAGGGCATTGTGCTCGCGCTGCACCTTGAGCGTCAGGTCGTTGCTGACCTGGTCCAGCAAAAACCGCTCACGCTCCCGATTGGCCACGGCCTGGCGCACCGCCGATTCGGTGGCTCCCCCGCTATAAAGCGGCACGTTGACCTGAATGCCCACCTGGGTCGTGAAATAGCTCGAGCGCGGAAACTGCGTGTTTTCGCTTTTGCTGATGGACCGCTGGCCCACCGCATCGACGCTCGGATGATGCCCGGCGCTGGCCTTGTCGACCTCCAGTTGCGCCAGGGCCAAGCGAGCGCGGGCCAGTTGCAAGTCAGGGTTATGGGCCTGCGCCTGGGCCAGCCAATGAGCCAGCGACGCCTCGGCGCTCGGCGCTTGGGTCACCTGCAAGGGCAACTGCGCCAACCGCAAGGCCTGGCCTTCACCCAGACCCAGCAACAGCGCCACTTGCCGCTCGGCCAGCACCAGGTTTTGGCGGGCCTGCACACCCTGCGCTCTGGCCAAGTCGTAGCGGGCTTGGGCGTCGTCGATGTCGGTGCGCGTACCCTGCCCGAGTTCAAAGCTGCGCTGGGCGGCTTTGAGCTGCTCTTGGCTGGCCGTGGCCACCGCCTCAATGTAGGCCACCGTCTGCTGCGCATACAGCAGGTCGAAGTAAGACGAGGCCACACGAACCAGCAGATCCGCCTCAGCCCGACGCCGAACCGAATCTTGCGTTCCCGCCTGGGTTCGCGCTTGCCGGAGTTGAACCTGCTGCGGCGCACGCCACAAGGGCTGCCTGACCACCAAGGCGCTGCTCTGACTCAAGTAGTTCGAGCTGCTGGCCACCCCGCCATCGTCTCGGTCCAGCCAGACCCGGTTGCGGCTGGCACTGAGCGA
>JAXITB010000161.1:0-6367 GCA_034680305.1 Polaromonas sp.
AAGCTGACCGCCATCGTCACCGCCGATGCGGCCACGGCCCAGCGCCTGCTGCAGGAACTGCCCTTCTTCGAGCCCACGCTCAGGTGTGCCCTGTTTCCTGACTGGGAGACCCTGCCCTACGACAGCTTCTCGCCGCATCAGGACCTGATCAGCGAACGGCTGGCCACGCTGTGGCGCATCAACCAGCGCGACGCCGAGCAGGGGGCCGATGTGGTGATCGTGCCGGCGACCACAGCGCTTTATCGCTTGGCACCACCGTCTTTTTTGGCCGGGTACACCTTTGCCTTCAAGGTCGGCCAAACCCTGGACGAGGCCAAGCTCAAGGCGCAGCTCACACTGGCCGGCTACAGCCATGTCACCCAGGTGGTCAGCCCCGGCGAATATGCGGTGCGCGGCGGCCTGATCGACCTGTTTCCCATGGGCTCGCTGGTGCCCTACCGGGTCGACCTGTTCGACAACGAGGTCGACTCCATCCGCACCTTTGACCCGGACAGCCAGCGCAGCCTGTACCCGGTGCCCGAAGTCAGGCTGCTGCCAGGCCGCGAATTTCCCATGGACGATGCGGCGCGGGCGCGATTTCGCAGCCGCTGGCGAGAATTGCTCGAGGGCGACCCCACCAAGAGCCGCATCTACAAGGACATCGGCAATGGCGTGGCGACCGCCGGCATCGAGTATTACCTGCCGCTCTTTTTTGAGGAGACGGCCACCGTCTTCGACTACCTGGGTGCCAAGCCCGAGGCGGCCACGCTGGTGTTGCACGGCGAACTCGAGCCGGCCTTCCAGCGCTTTTGGCAAGACACCCGTGAACGCTACCGGCTGGTGCAGGGTGCGCCCGACCGCCCCGCCCTGCCGCCCGACAGCCTGTTCCTGAGCAGCGAAGCCTTCTATACGCGGGCACAGGCCTATGCCCAGTTGGCCCTGCGAACGCCTCAGGCGACGGCAGACGAACGGCCGGCCGTCAGTCAGACGCTGGGCCTGCCCGATCTGTCGGTGGCCCGGGGCAGCGATGACCCGCTGGACAAGCTCAAGCGTCACCTGGCCACCTCTGCTCAGCGGGTGCTGATCCTGGCCGAAAGCGAGGGCCGGCGCGAAAGCCTGCTCGACTTCCTGCGAGCCAGCGCGATCAGCCCGCCCGGCTTCGACTCGCTGCAAGACTTCTTGGGCAGCGACGAAAAGCTGGGCATGGCCACCGCCGCTCTGGCCGAGGGCTTTGCCTGGGTTGAGGCCGGCGTGGACCTGGTCACCGAAACCGAACTGTTTGCCGCCTCACCGGCGCTGCGCCGGCGAGGCAAGCGACAAGAGCAGGTCAGTGACGTCGAAGCGCTGATCAAAGACCTCTCTGAGTTGCAGGTGGGTGATCCGGTGGTTCACAGTGCCCACGGCATCGGCCGCTACCGGGGCTTGGTCAACCTGGACCTGGGCCAGGGCCCCGGTGAGTTTCTGCACCTGGAATACGCGGACCAGGCCCTGCTGTATGTGCCGGTCGGGCAGCTGCACCTGATCAGCCGCTACACCGGCGTTTCTGCCACCGAAGCGCCACTGCACCGCCTGGGCTCGGGCCAATGGGAGAAGGCGCGCCGCAAGGCGGCCGAGCAGGTGCGCGATGCGGCGGCCGAGTTGCTCAACATCTATGCCCGTCGGGCGGCCCGGCAGGGCCATGCCTTTCGATACTCACCGCGCGATTACGAGCAATTCGCCCAGGACTTCGGCTTTGAAGAAACCGCCGACCAGCGCGCCGCCATTCATGCGGTGGTGCAAGACATGATCAGCCCGCGCCCGATGGACCGACTGGTCTGTGGCGACGTGGGTTTTGGCAAAACCGAAGTGGCCCTGCGCGCCGCTTTCATCGCCATCACAGGCGGCAAACAGGTGGCGCTGCTGGCGCCCACCACGCTGCTGGCCGAGCAGCACCACCAAACCCTGGTCGACCGCTTTGCCAAATGGCCGATCAAAGTGGCCGAGATGAGTCGCTTTCGCTCGGCCAAGGAAATTTCTGCCGCCATCAAGGGCCTGGCCGATGGCAGCATCGACATCGTGGTGGGCACGCACAAACTGCTGAGCGCCGATGTGAAGTTCCAGCGCCTGGGCCTGCTCATCATCGACGAAGAGCATCGCTTTGGCGTGCGTCACAAAGAAGCCATGAAGGCCCTGCGCGCCGAAGTCGACGTGCTCACGCTGACCGCCACCCCGATCCCGCGTACCCTGGGCATGGCGCTGGAGGGCATGCGCGACATGAGCGTGATCGCCACTGCGCCGCAACGCCGGCTGGCCATCAAGACCTTTGTGCGCAGCGAATCAAACGGGGTGATCCGGGAGGCGGTGCTGCGCGAGCTCAAGCGGGGCGGACAGGTCTACTTTTTGCACAACGAGGTCGAGACCATACAGAACCGCCGCGAAAAGCTCGAGGCCCTGTTGCCCGAAGCACGCATTGCGGTGGCCCACGGCCAGATGCCCGAGCGCGAACTCGAGCGCGTCATGAAGGACTTTGTGGCCCAGCGCTACAACCTGCTGCTGTGCTCGACCATCATCGAAACCGGCATCGACGTGCCCAATGCCAACACCATCGTGATGGCCCGAGCCGACAAGTTCGGGCTGGCGCAGTTGCACCAATTGCGCGGTCGCGTCGGGCGCAGCCACCACCAAGCCTACGCTTACCTCATGGTGCCCGACCTCGAAGGCCTGCCCAAGGCCGCACAGCAGCGGCTCGAGGCCATCGGGCAGATGGAAGAGCTCGGCTCAGGCTTTTACCTGGCCATGCACGACCTGGAGATTCGCGGCGCCGGTGAGGTGCTTGGTGAAAACCAGTCCGGCAACATGATGGAGGTGGGCTTTCAGCTCTACAACGAGATGCTGTCGGAGGCGGTTCGCAGCCTGAAGTCGGGCAAAGAGCCCGATCTGCTCAGCCCTCTGAGCGTGACCACCGAGATCAACCTGCATGCCCCCGCCCTGCTGCCCGACGACTACTGCGGCGACGTGCACTTGCGCCTGTCGTTCTACAAGAAGCTGGCCACAGCCAAGACCAACGAGCAAATCGACAGCCTGCTCGAAGAAATCGTCGACCGCTTTGGCAAACTCGCCCCGCAAGCGCAGACCCTCATCGACATGCACCGCCTGCGGGTGCTGGCCCGGCCCTACGGCGTGCTCAAGGTCGATGCGGCGCCGACGGTGATCCACATCAGTTTCAAGAAGGACGCGCCGGTCGATCCAATGACCATCATCGCCCTGGTGCAAAAAAACAAGCACATCAAACTGGCTGGGAACGACAAGCTGCGCATCGAGCGGGCCTTGCCCGAGCCCAAGATGCGGGCCCAGATGGTCAGGGACGTGCTGCGCAGCCTGGGCACACCGCTGGCGGCCAATTCACCGGCCTGAGGGTGCCATCGGGGGCGGTGAAGGACCGAAAGGGCCTTCGGGCGTGAAGGCCCAGGACCGATAATCAATCACCATGAGCAACAGTGCCCTCCCCCTCCCGTCTGCGCCCGGTCTGACCCTGAACACCACGCTGATGCGCCGCCCGCTCGGCGACTTCAAGCTGATCGCCTTCGACATGGATTCGACCCTGATCAACATCGAGTGTGTCGACGAGATCGCTGACGCGGTGGGCAAGAAGGCTGAAGTGGCGGCCATCACCGAAGCGGCCATGCGCGGCGAGATCGCCGACTACAAGGAAAGCCTGCGCCGCCGGGTGGCACTGCTGCGGGGCGTGACTCTGGCCGACATGGAGCGTGTCTACACCGAGCGACTGCGGCTCAACCCAGGCGCCGCCGAACTGGTGCGAGCCTGCCAGAGCGCTGGACTCAAGGTGCTGCTGGTCTCGGGCGGCTTCACGTTTTTCACCGATCGGATCAAAGCCTTGCTGGGTATCGACGACACCCGATCCAATGTGCTTGAGGTCGAGGGCGGCGTGCTCACCGGCCGCATGGTGGACCAGCCCTGGGGCGACATCTGCGACGGCGAAGAGAAAAAACGCATGCTGCTGCAGACCTGCGCGCGGCTGGGCATCGCGCCGCAGCAGGCCATCGCCATGGGCGACGGCGCCAACGATCTGCCCATGATGGCCTTGGCCGGACTGTCAGTGGCCTACCACGCCAAGCCAGCGGTGCGCGCTCAAGCCATGGTCGCCATCGAATCGGGCGGCCTCGACCGTCTGCTGGAAGTCTTCGAGCGCTGAGACCGGACCCTGGTGAACCGCCGACCTGTAAGGGTTCAGCCCTGTAAGAGTTCGGCCCTATAAGGGTTCGGCCCTGTAAGAGTTCGGCCCTGCAAAAGTTAGACCCTGCGGGATTTAGACCCTGTGGGAGCGCCGCCCCCGGCGCGATGCAGCCTTCTATCAAGCACTGCAGCCCACACAAGGCACCATCGCCGCGAGGGCGCAGCTCCCACAGCCGCCCCCACGATCCAGGTCTGCTGACAACTTGTGGGAGCGCCAGAACGCGCGGCGCCCAAAGACTCAGTCAGGCAGGATCTCGAATTGGGCGTCGTCCATGTAGCGGTGTGGCCCCAGAGCGGCAATCAGGGCGGCCGATTCTGCGCTTTGCCAGGCCTGCATCACTGCCCGCTCGGCATCGGTCAGCGCCGCCAGATCCGGCAAGTCGCCGTATTGCTGCACGAGCCGCAGGTATTGCTGGTAGATGGGCAACACCAAGGCGGCATCGCCCAATTCGGCCTCAAGCGCACGGACAAAACGCTGCTCGGCCTGCCTGCGCTGTTCAGGGCTGGCTTGGTCCTCATCGGCCCGCAAGACCACGCGATAGTTGCTCATGCGCGCCGGCCCGTGACCGTCAAGGCGCGACCCGGCGATCGGCCATGGCCTGCCCCATGCGTATCGGACCGGCCTCGCGCCAATCCGGATTGAACGACAGCGGGCCCGCCGGGAACAACATCACCACGGTCGAGCCCAAGAGGAAGCGGCCCATTTCCTGCCCCTGCGCCAGAGCAATGCCTTGACCCCGATAGTCCCACTGCCGCACGTCCCCGTGCGACCGATCGACGACCCCATGCCAGACCGTGGCCATGCTGCCGACAATGGTCGCGCCCACCAGCACCAGCACCCAGGGCCGGCCCTCGGTCTCAAAGACGCACACCACCCGCTCGTTGCGGGCAAACAGGCCCGGCACACCGCGGGCCGTGGCTGGGTTGACCGAATACAGATCGCCCGGCACATGGATCATGCGCTGAAGCACACCAGCACAGGGCATGTGGATGCGGTGGTAGTCGCGTGGGCTCAGGTAGAGCGTGGCGAAATGGCCGTTTTGAAACTCGGCCGCCAAGGCTGCGTCGCCCCCGACCAGCGCGGTCGTGGTGTAACGGTGACCCTTGGCCTGAAAAATCTGATCGCCCTCGATCGGGCCCCACTGGCTGATGGCACCGTCAACTGGGCAAATCAGATCAGACGAGGTCAGCGGCCGAGCGCCTGGCTTGAGCGCACGGGTGAAAAAATCGTTGAAGCTGGCATAGGTGGCCACATCGGGCTCGGCCGCCTCGCTCATGTCCACGCCATAACGGCGCACAAACCATTCAATCAGAGCCGTCGTGCGGGTACCGCCCTGCCAGGGGGCCACGCGGCCGGCCAGGCGCGTGAGGGCCTGCTGCGGCAACAGGTGCTGAAAAAAAACACTCAGGCGTTCGGACACGGGGACAAGAAGAATTGGAGGGGCAAGTTAGGGGGACCGGACCTCGCGGCGGCCAAGTGCGCGATTCTATCGGCCCGCTCTAGGGCCCGGCTAAGACGCCGCCGGGCCCGCCCGCCGGCCCGGCCGTCCCATCGCCACAGTGCGGCAATGCCTTGACCAGTCGTCGTCCGGCACTTAAGCTCGCGCCGATGAAAAATCTGCTCTGCACCGGCCTGGTGTCGGCCTGGCTGACGGCCGTGCCGGGCTGGACCTGGGCCGATGAACTGGGCCAGTTCCTGAGCGAAAAGGGCCTGCTGTCCGCCAAAACCGGACCTGGGGTGTCGCTCAAGGCCTCCGAACTGGTGGTCCATGCCATGGGGTTTCTGGGGGTACCCTACAAATGGGGCGGCAACGAAGCCGAGACAGGCCTGGACTGCAGCGGCTTCGTGCGCGCGGTCTATCAGCAGGTCACGGGGGTGGTGCTGCCGCGCACGTCGGATCGTCAAGCCGCTGCCACCCAGAACATCGAGCCGGGCGATCTGGCCCCCGGCGACCTGGTGTTTTTCAACACCATGCAGCAGTCGTTCAGCCATGTCGGCATCTACATCGGCAACGGCAAATTCGTTCATTCGCCCAGGGCCGGCGACCGCATCAAGCTCGATCACCTGTCGAGCAGCTATTGGAAGCCACGCTTTGACGGCGCCAGGCGGGTGACTTATCCGGCCGCCAGTCCCCTCGCAGAAGCCCCAAGGCCC
>JAXITB010000162.1:0-6361 GCA_034680305.1 Polaromonas sp.
CCCCAGAGGGGGAGGGGGCTTAGAGGAGCGCCCATCGAAGAGGAGTCGTCCTGGCGCATCACCTCCAGTGGGAGGGAGCTTGGAGGTGTGCCCATCAAGGAGGAGTCGTCTTGAGGCATCACCCTCGGAGGGAGGGAGCCTGGCGTTGTGACCATCGGAGGGACATCGTCTTGGCGCGTCGCCCCCGGTAAAAGGGCGCTTGGGGCCGAAGGGCTGGATGCCGGTGGACTCACTGCGGCGCAGGCCCACGCCCAGATTCTTGGCCCGCAGGGGGTTTGCGCAGCGATCCGGTCACCAGGTCAAAGCGAAAGAGCCGGCATTCGATGGGGCCGTTCCACATCGGTACGCGTCGGCTTTCTTTCAGGCGCATGCGGGCTGGCAGCTTCATGTCGGGGGTGAGCACGTGGGCGCTCCAGCCGGCGTAGTGTTTTTTCCAGTGGGCGGCCAGTTGCTCGAAGAACTGGCTCACTTCCTGCCCGGACTCGGTCTGCGCGCTTTCGCGGGCGCGGGGGGTGGGGGCACTCGATGGGGCGCGCAGCGGTTGGCCGAATTCGTCCACCGCCTGATCGAAGGGCGCGGCGGCAGCGCTGCGCTGCGGCGCACGCCGACCACCGCCGGGGGCGGCCACACCGGCCACGTCGATGCGCTCGCCATAGGGCGGGTTGAGCAGCATCACGCCGCTGGCGGCCGGTGGCATGCGCTGCAGGGCGTCGCCGCCGCGCAGTTGCACCGCATGGGCCACGCCAGCGCGTTCGGCATTGCGTTGGGCAAAGTCGACCATGCGAAACGACACATCGCTGCCAAACACCGGCGCGACCGGTTCGGTGATCTGGCTTTGCGCTCGGGCCTTGAGGTCCTGCCACACCGCCGGCTGGAACGGCCGCAGTTTTTCAAAGCCAAACCGGCGCAGCAAACCGGGCGCCATGTGGCAGGCCACCTGCGCCGCCTCAATGACCAAGGTGCCCGAACCGCAGCAGGGGTCATACAGGGGCACGCCGCCCTCGCACTGCTGGTCCCAGCCGCTGGCTGCGATCATGGCCGCAGCCAGGGTTTCCTTCAGCGGTGCGTCGCCCTTGTCTTCGCGCCAACCGCGCTTGAACAGCGGCTCGCCGGAGGTGTCGATGTGCAGGGTGACGGTGTCGGTGGTCAGGTGGGCATGAATGCGCACATCGGGCCAGCGGGTTTCCACGCTCGGGCGCTGGTCGTTGAACTTGGCGCGAAAGCGATCGGCCACCGCGTCCTTGATGCGCAGGGTGGCAAAGTTCAGGCTTTGCAGCGGGCTGTGCTGCGCAGTGAGTTCTACCTTGAAGGTTTGCTGGGGGCCAAACCAGGCTTCCCAGGCCACGTTGCCGGCGGCGTTGTAGAGGTCTTCTTCGCTGCGGTAGGCGTGGTGGGCCAGTTGCACCAGCACGCGCTGGGCCAAGCGGCTGTGCAAGTTGAGCAGCAGGGCGTCGCGCCAACTGCCCCGCAGGGCCACGCCGGCACGCCAGGCTTTGGGCTGGGCGCCGGTGATGCGCTCGACTTCAGCGGCCAGCAGGTCTTGCACCCCGGCAGCGCAGGGCAAAAACAGGGACAGGTCGTTCACAGGGTCTTTCGCAGATTGGCCGGCGCAATGCGCAGGGCCTCGCGGTACTTGGCCACGGTGCGCCGTGCGCACTCGATGCCCTGCTCGCGCAGCATGTCGGAGATCTGGTTGTCGCTCAGCGGTTTGTTGGGGCTTTCAGCGGCCACAAACTGCTTGATGAGGGCGCGCACCGCAGTGCTCGAGGCATTACCGCCGGTTTCGGTGCCCAGGCCGGAGCCAAAAAAGTATTTGAGCTCGAAGGTGCCGTAGGGCGTGCTCATGTACTTGGCGGTGGTCACCCGCGAGATGGTCGACTCGTGCAGGCCCAGCTCGTCGGCAATTTCTCGCAGCACCAGCGGGCGCATGGCCAACTCGCCGTGGATGAAGAAGTTTTTCTGGCGCTCGACGATGGCGGTGGAGACGCGCAAAATGGTTTCAAAGCGCTGCTGAATGTTCTTGATGAACCAGCGCGCCTCTTGCAGGCGCTGCTGCAAGGCGGCAGCCTGCTGGCCTTTGTGCTGCTTGAGGGCATTGGCGTAGATGTCGTGCACGCGCAGGCGTGGCATCACGTCGCCGTTGAGCGTGACCTTGAAGCCCTTGCCCGACTTGATCACCAGCACATCGGGCACCACCAGATTGCGCTCCAGATTCACAAAGCGCCGACCCGGCTTGGGGTCGAGCCGGCCAATCAGGCCAATGGCCGCTTTAACCAAGGCCTCACTCTGGCCAATGGCCACCGCCAGCCGCTTGACATCGCGCTTGGCCAGCAACTCCATGGGCTGCTTGCAAATCGCCATGGCGGCGCGGGTTTCTTCGGTGTTGCGCTCGTCGAGCAATTGCAGGCTCAGGCATTCGGCCAGGTCGCGAGCGCCCACGCCGGCAGGCTCCATGTTGTGCAGCAGGCTCAGCGCCATCGCAAAGCGCTGCTGCAGCTCTTCAAACTCTTCCAGGTCGTCACCGGCCAGGCCGGCGGCCAGGGCCTCGATGCTGTCTTCGAGATAGCCGTCGTCGTTGAGCGATTCAATGAGGAAATGCAAGGCGGCGCGGTCTTCGTCCGACAGGCGCAGCGACAGCGACTGCTGATGCAGGTGTTGCTGCAGCGTTTCATGGCTGCGCGCCAGGTCGATGGCGTCGGTCTCTTCGTCGTCGTTGTTGTTCTTGCGCGGCGGTGCGTCGCTGCCCCATTCGCTGTCGTCGGGCGCGGTCTCGACCGAGCCGTCGCCCTCCCAGCTTTCCTCCAGCGGGGCGTCGGCCTCGCTGTCGCTGCTGGGGGCCTCTGACGACGAACTGCTGTCAATGACCGGCGCCGATGGCTCGGGCGCGCTCACCGCTTCCTGCGCACCTTCAAAGTCACGGGCGTCTTGGGTGACCGGCGTGTCAGTTTGGTTCAGGCCAAAGTCTTCGCGCTCGGCGCTCTCCTCGCCACGCTCGAGAAATGGGTTTTCGTCGAGCATCTGCTCGACCTCCTGGCTGAGCTCCAGCGTCGACAGTTGCAACAGACGGATCGACTGCTGCAACTGCGGCGTGAGCGCCAGATGCTGCGAGACGCGTAGCGACAGGCCTTGCTTCATGGACGCAGGACCGAGTTGGCGCCGGGCCGCCCCAAGCCAGCGAACGCCCCCTCGGGGGGCAGCGCAGTACACGAAATGACGAGCGTGGGGGCTGTCATCACTACATGCGGAAGTGCTCGCCCAGGTAGACGCGGCGCACATCGGCGTTGTTGACGATCTCGGCAGGCGTACCCTGGGCCAGCACATGGCCCTGGCTGATGATGAAAGCGTGGTCGCAAATGCCCAGCGTCTCGCGCACGTTGTGGTCGGTGATCAGCACGCCGATGCCTCGGGCCTTGAGAAAGCCCACGATGCGCTGGATCTCGATGACCGCAATCGGGTCGATGCCGGCAAAGGGCTCGTCGAGCAAGATGAATCGGGGCTGGCTGGCCAGGGCCCGCGCAATTTCTACCCGCCGGCGCTCGCCGCCCGACAAGGCGGGGGCGGCCGACTGGCGCAGATGCTCGACCCGCAGGTCATGCAGCAGCGCGTCGGTACGCTGCCCGATTTCAGTGGCCGACAGGGGCTGGCCCTGGGCGTCGGTTTGCAACTCCAGCACCGCTCGGATGTTTTCTTCCACGGTGAGTTTGCGAAAGATCGACGCTTCTTGCGGCAGGTAGCTCAGCCCCATGCGGGCACGCTTGTGGATGGGCAGGCGCTCGACCGACTGACCGTCGATGCTGATGCTTCCGGCATCGGCCCGCACCAGGCCAACGATCATGTAAAACGAGGTGGTCTTGCCTGCGCCATTGGGGCCGAGCAGGCCCACCACCTCGCCGCTTTCAACGGCCAGTGACACATCTTCAACCACCAGGCGACTGCCATAAGACTTTCGCAGACCGACGGCCTCGAGCCGGCTGACCTGCCGCGCGGCTGCCGCGGCAGCTTGGGGCGAGGCACTGGGCTCCATCGGTCGCATGGGGATGACCTACTTCTGCGGACCGAGCGCGGGGCTGGGTCGCAGCGCAGGGGCTGCGGCCGGTGCAGCCGGGGCAGCAGGGGCATTGGCCTGTCGAGGAGAGAGCTGGGCCCGCACCCGGCCGCCGGAGCCGCCCACGGTGCGTGGCTCGCCATCGACGGTGAACACCTCGCGGGCGTTGTCGTAGCGGATCACCGCGCCCGATGTCTCGTCAAGCACCGTTGTGCCGGCGTAGCGACGCAGCACCGCCTGGCGCGTCAGCTGCACCGTGTCGGCGCGGCCGTCGTATTCGATCAATTCGGCTTGGGCTTCCATGTACTCGTCCACCCCGTCGCGCTTGCTGCGCCAAAAGGCGAGCTTGCCGGGCGCGGCCTGCACGGTGGCGCGCTGAAAGCCGTCGCTTGTTTGGTTGACCTCGACCCGCTCACCACGCAGGATGATGCTTCCCTTGGTGATGATGACGTTGCCGGTAAAAAGGGTGTGCTGCTTGATGTCGTCATGCCGCATGGCATCGGCCTCGGCATTGAGCGGCTTGAAGCGGTCGGCCTTTTCTGCCCAGGCCGAGCCCAGCGAGGCGGCGCACAGTGCAAGGGTCAGGATCGATGAGTGGGGCCAGGACATGAATGAGGCACGAATCTTGCAGAATCTGCGATTGATTGTAGCCACCGGATGGGCGTCAATGCGATTTCTTGACCCCTGATCGCAACAGCATGTGCGCAGCAAAGGCCGGCACCGACCCTCGCCCCTGCCCACCGGGGGCCGTCAATACCTGGGCCAGTCGGCCGGACTCAAGCCGCTCCAGCCAAGCCGGCCAGCGCTCTCAGGCCTTGACGCCCTTGGCGGCCTGGGCAATGAGGTAGTCGGTGACCTGCAGGGCGCGCTGCATGTTGCCGGCCATCGAGCCGGAAGTGAAGTACTTGCCGGCAATGCCCAGGGAGGGCACGCCATCGACCTTGTACTGCTCTTGCAGTTGGGTCGCGCGTCGGGCCTTGGTGACCACCGGAAAGGAGTTGTACTGCTCGACAAACTTGGCCCGGTCAACCCCCTGCTTGGCCATCCAGTTGGCCACCAGGTCAGCGGTGTCCAGGGTCTGTTTTTCCACATGAATGGCGTGAAACACCTTCTTGTGCAGGTCGGGCAGCCTGCCCATGGCCTCCAGCACATAAAACAGACGCTGCTGAGGCTCAAAGTTGGGCCGGAACATCACCGGCACCCGCCGGAAATGCACGTTCTTGGGAATCTTGGCCAGCCAGGCCTCGAGCTGGGGCTCGAATGCATTGCAGTGCGGGCAGCTGTACCAGAAAAACTCGATCACATCGACCTTACCCGGCCCGCCTTCGGTGGGGGCGGGCTGATCCAGGCTGATGAAGTCAGCCCCGTCAGCCGGCGGCTTGCCCTGGGCCAAAACCGTCAGAGGGCTGATCAGGGCCAGGCCGGTCAGCGCGGCGGCCGATTGAGTCCATTCACGTCGCAACATCGATCGATCTCCTTGAGGGCATCGACACACGGGCGGTCGAGGCCATAACTTCTGTATTGAACACCAAGCGGGCCGGTTTCGCAGAGCTCGGCCGCACTGGCCCCACCGCCTGCACTCAGCGCTGTACCCGCACCACCACGGCGGCCGAGCCAGCCCCGTCGAGCCGCTCGCGCGCCTTGTCGGCATCATCGCGCCGATCGAAAGGCCCCAAACGGACCCGGTACACCACCCGGCCGGCCTGCTCGCGCTCGCTGACCTTGGCCTGCAAACCCATCAGCAGGAGCCTGGCCCGCTGCTGTTCGGCTTCCTCGGCATTGCGAAAAGCGCCCACCTGAACGAAATACTGAAACGGGTCGGCCGCTGCGGTTTCCGCAGGGGCGGGGGCTGGTGCCGGCACGGGGGCCGGTGCGGGCGCGGCGGCAGGTGCGGGCCGAGGTGCGGCCTCCGGCGCTTTGGCCGCCTCGCTGCGAGAGCGGATCAGGTCGGCCAGCGCATCGGGGCCCTTGGCCGGCGCGGCTGGCGCCGACGCGGCCGCTGCCGGGCCTTCGGCCGGTGCCGATGCGTCGGCCTCCGGCTTGGGCGCCATGCGCCCGGGCAAGCCGGCATTGGGGTCCCAGTCGCGGTTTTTCTTGGACTCGGCCGCTCCGCCCTCAGCCGGCCGCGGCTGATTCTTGCTCATGAAGGGAATCGGCGCCTTGGTGATGTAGACGGCCACCCCCAGCGCCACGGCCAAGCCGAACAGGGTTCCGATCACGAAACCGAGAAAGGTGCGGCCGCGCTGGGCAGACAAAGGGGTCATGATGGGAAGCTTCACATTTTGCTGGGGGCGCTCACACCCAGCACCGCCAAAC
>JAXITB010000163.1:0-6343 GCA_034680305.1 Polaromonas sp.
AGTGCGAACTCGACCACAGTGGCACCCTTCTGCTGTTGGCGGCTGGCCATCAGCACACACTGCCGCAAGATGCGGCCCGAACGGTGGCACTGATTTCGCCAAAGGTGATGCGCCCAAAGGGCAAGCCCCACCAGGAGGCCACCAGCGAGTCAAAGGGATAGCCCGGTACCGATACGGTGACGAGGGCCAGGTTGGCCTGGCGCTGCCACTGGACCTGCACGCTCTGTCCGGCCGTCAAGTCAGACAGCTGGTAGGGTCCGCTACCCAAGAGATTGCCATGCAAAACCAGATTGCGCGCCTGCGCCTGCCCGGTGCCAGGAGTTTGAACGGACAGGTACCGCGCCGCCTCACGCACCGATTGGGCCAGAACCTTGTAATGCCACAAGGCACGGCCAAGCTCGGTGACCGTCAGGGTGAGCACCAGCAGCGTCGGCAGCACGAGTGCAAACTCGACCAGAGCGGCACCCCTTTGTCGGCGGATCTTGGGAAATGGGCGTGCGCGCATGGCTTATCTCACCAAAGTGGCCACCAGCGGGCCATTACTGCCACCGGGCAGACCGCTGGTGCTGCAAGGGGAGGCGCTGTCGCTGGCGGCGCCTATGAACTCAAGCTGCACATCGACCAAAGGGGTGCTCAGCGGCTGCAGCATCAGCATGCAGACGTAATCAATGACCCGGGCCGAGGCATCGACCACCGGCACCGTGACGATGCGGGTCTGACTGGCATAGGCCGGCCCGGGCGGAGCCAGCGTCTTGTAGGCGCCCGACAGCTTCAGGTCGGTGATGTCCTCGCAGGTCTTGACGCGGGTGCTGGTGTCCGCACACGAGGCCTGGGCCGCGCTTTTAATAAGGTAATTGGCAGCCGTGGCGTGGGCCTTGGGGGGTGTAGCGCCGCGGTAGGCATCGCGTTGGCTGGGCCAGTTGTCTTTGGTATAGGCATACCCGGTGGCATCGAGCAGACCCGCCGCTTCAGCCGGCGGGTTGTTTTTGTAGATGCCAAAGCGCAGATTCCAGGCGTCCGTCACCGAGGCCTGCGCACCCGGCGTGCCCAGACGATCACCCAGGCGGGTGCCGCAATGGCCGAGCAGCTCGCGCTCCGTCTCGGCCGCGCTGCTCGAGCCATCGAGGTTGGCCCAGCCCATCTGGCCGCCCGGGGCCAAGCCCTTCTTGCCCATCAGCTTGACCCACTGGCCGACCACCAGCCCATAGTTGGGGGCGCTGGCCCCAGACGCTGGGTGCAAGGCCACCGGTAGAGGACAGGCCGTCTGTGCGCTCAGGCGTGTGGCCACCGCCTGCGCCATCACCCGATGACCAACAGCCATGCGGGCATCGCCAAAAAATGCACGCAAGGACGGCAGCAGCCAGGCGCCCACACTGTCGTGCTCATGCCGGCAACGCGCATAGCGGGCCAGGGCGGGCTGGGTGGTCAGCTGCAGGTCGCGGTCGAGAAACTGAACCGAGCTGTTGGTCAGTTGAGGCCGACCAGCCCAGCCGGTCGACTGAAAATTCACCGCATTGGCATTGCCCACCAGTCGCCCGGCAGTACTGGCACGGGTCAGCGCATCGGCCCGGCCATCGAGCTCGCGGGCAGCGGCCAGGGCGCAGCTGTCAACGGCCGTCTGCAATTCACCCCGAATCACGAACAGCCGACCAAAATCAAGCGCCAGGCCCATGAAGCCCAGCAAAAAAAGCAGGCACAAGGCCACGGTCACTGCGACCGCACCTTGCTGCCTGCCAGACCGGCGCGAGCCGATCCCGTGGCCGCGCACCAGGCCCGCAGGCTGGCGCGCGGCCGCACGCGAATCCACCCTCGAAAGCGAGCTTGAGGCTGGCCAGAACAGAGGATTCATCGCGCCGCCGCTGCTTGACTCAAACGCAGGTGGCCGTGGTCAGACAGGCATCGACACGGGCGATGAAGTCCGCGAAGTTGCCATTGGTCAGACCCTGAATGGCCAGCACCAGTGCAATGGAGACCACGGCGATGATGAGTGCGTACTCGACCACCTGCGCCCCCTCCTCGTCGCGGATAAAGCGTTTGATCGCACCTGGAATGATCTTGCTCAGCTGGTTCATGAATAACTCCTGTCATGGTTGATGTTGGGCATGCCGGACCCCCCGACATGCCGACGCGACGCTCTACCCGGCGCCTTGCACTTCCAGCGTGGGCGGACACGCCCGGCCCGCACCCCGCTTGGCTCCTTGCTCGGGTCACCGGCTCAGGGGCCTGAGCCGGTACCCAGATTGATCACATTGACCACCGGCGGTGGCGTCTTGAAACTGTCGCGATAACGCTGAACGGCGGCCCGCGCGGTGCTGGCATCGAGCGCTGCAGCGGCCGGACCGTCCTGGCCAGCGGCTGGGGCCAAGGCTTGGGCCTGCAGGTTGTGTCGCACCGCCTCGCCAAAGCGCGCGTCGTACTGCGGTGTGGTCGAGGTGCAGCCCACCAGAACCCAGACCGACAAGGGTGCGAGACAGCAGCGTGCCGCTGGCTTGAGGAAGGAATTGAATGTCATGGCTGGCTCCCCTGCTCTGATGGAATGGCCCCGGCGCGGACGGGCGGTGCGGCCACGGGCACATCGGCCTGGCGCGGTACGGGTGGCGGCGCTGGCGTGCCCTCGGCCTTGCCGCCCAGCACCGCGTCCTGACGGCTGGGCGCCACATGCACATCGGTGGGCAGCAAGGCAGTGCGCAGGGGCTGCACCAGACGCGGCGTGACCACAAAGACCAATTCGGTCTGATCTTTCTGGAAAGCAGTCGAGCGAAACAAGGCACCGAGCACCGGCAGGTCACCCAAGCCCGGAAAGCGACTGAGCGACTGGCTCACGGTTTGGCGGATCAGCCCGGCAACGGCCAGACTCTGGCCGTCGCCCAACTGCACGGTGGTGTCGACCTGGCGGGTGCTGATGGTGGGAATGATCGAGCTGAGCCCGTCGGCAGTGCTCAAGGCCGCACCCGTTTGTGACAGCTCGGAGGCCTCGGCGGTGAGCTTGAGGTTGATGCGTCCGCCCTCAAGAACGGTGGGGTGAAACTTCAGACCGACACCGAATTGCCGCTCGTCCAGCGTGACGGCGCCATTGCCCTGCCGCACCGGGATGTAGATCTTGCCGCCTGACAAAAAGCTGGCCGACTGACCACTGACAGCCATGATGTTGGGCTCGGCCAGGATGCGTACCAGCGCATCTTGCGCCTGCGCGTCCACGCCGATTAAGGTGCCTGCTGCCCCTTGCAGGCCGCTGCTGCCGGCCAGGGTGTCTTTGCCGGCACCGACATCGAGCCCCAGGCCCCGCCCGAGCTCGACCCGCCCAGACAGGCCGATGTTGCTGGTGGCGGTCTTGCCCAGCAGCAAAGGGTTGCCGCCAAACAGGCCCGAGAAAATGCGCGCGCCCTCGCCACTGCGCGAGATGCGCGTCAGGTCGATCCCCAGCCGATCGAGCACGCCCTTGCTCACCTCGGCGATCTTGACTTCGAGCATCACCTGCTGGGGCGCACTGACCCGCAGCAGGTTAACCACCCGCCGCCCTTCACCCAGGGACTGGGCCAGGCTCATCACCTCGTCGGCCTTGATCGCATCGCTGACCTGGCCGGTCAGCACCAGGCTGCCATCCATGGCCCGCACACGAATCTGACCTTCGCCAGGCAGCAATTCGGCCAATTTGAGCTGCAGGTTCTCGGGATCGGCCGAGACGATCACATCGCGCACATGACAGCGACCATCGGCCGCCTGCAGCACCAGGTTCATCGACCCGGGGCGCCGCCCCAAGACAAACAACTCACTGGGGCCCAGCAATACAACATCGACCTGGGCCACACCATCGGATGGCGCGCCGCCCGCCCCTGCCATGGCGCCCGTGGCGGGGCTGGTCGCTGCATTCGGCGGTGGATCGCCCAGGGCCGAGGAGCGCCCCGCTGGCGAACCGCCCACGACCATGCGCACCACCGGCGCACTCAGTCGCAAGACGCTGGACTTGCCCAAAGTCACCATGGCTGGCGGATCGAGGCTGACACTGCTGCAAGGCTGCAGGCTGGGCGCTGCCGGATGAGCGGCCGCAGGCGGGGCCAATGCGGCTGACGCAGATGGCGCAGCGGCCCGACCGGCTCCCACAGCCCCCTGACTGGCCAGCTTGACCGCAGGCACCGCGCTCTCGGCGCTGGCCGGATGGACCCCAGGCACAGGCCTTGGCACCAACTGTGCCATCTGCTGATGTGGCACTGGCCAAGCCAAGGGCAGCGGATCGGGCATTTGGGCGCCCGGTACCTCGCCAGAGACGGGGCGGGCTGCGGTGACATCAGGCGCAGATGGGGGCATGGGCGTCTGTGCCAGCGCCGGCAAAGCGCAGGCTACGGCGGTCAGCAGCCACCAGCGTGAACCCGGACTGACAGAACGGGCAGTTTGCGATCGGACTTTCATGAGGGGCAATTTCTCCGGCCTGGGGCCTCAAAAACAATGAAGGGCACGACTGCTGCCATGAATCACTTCCACGCAGGGGCCAGGCACCGCAGGCGGTTCGCTCTGAACCGCCAGCTTGGGTGGCGCGCTGACCTGAGCCGCTGTCGCGCTGGCACGCGGCTTGGGGATGGCAGCCGCCGTCACTTTGGCGAGCGGAGCGGGGCCATCGAGCAACTGCTGCTTGGTCGATCCCTGCGTGCTCACACGCTGGCGATCGACCTGATTGCGCACGACCAGAGACAGGGTGCCCACGCTGCGGGCCAGGTCGAGTTTTTCTGCGTCGGGCGGGGTCAACTCGAGCGTGACTGCGCTGACGACCTTGGGCTGGGTTTCGTCGCGGCTGGCCTCCTGCGCCACCGCCAAAACCAGCACCTGCTCGAGCACGGTCTTGCTGATCTGCGCGTCCTCGCCACGGGCCTGGGCCTTGTGCGTGTTGACCATCACATCGACATAGGTGCCAGGCAAGGCAAAGCCGGCCACGCCCACCACGTCATTGACGCGCACCGTCATCGCGCGCTTGCCCTCGGCAATCACAGCGGCCAGGCCACCCTGCGAGCCGACCGGGGCGAGCTTGCGCTCGACGATGGCTTCGCCCTTGAGCACACCCACGCGCAGCACCCGGTCCTGCAGTCGGGCCACGTCGGCAAACGCCCCCGGCGGCAGGGCCCCGGTGGGCCAATCGACCACTGTCAGCATCTGCGGGGTCAGCTTGGTGCCCAGTTCCACATCTGTCGTGGCGACCACGACCTGGGCGGCAGACGCGTCGGTTCGGCGCGTCACCCAATTGGCCGCATAGACGGCCGCTGCCAAAGCAAGCATCAGGGCCAAGATCAGCAAAACCATCGCCTTGAGGTTTCTCATTGCATCCGCCTTTCAAGCAGCAAGCCAGCGCGACCACTGCAGGCCGGCGGGCTCGAAAGCACACACATACACCAAGGTCCCTACGGCAATGCTGGTGCCATAGGGCATGCGGCCAAGCGGCGTGCCGGTGACCTCGTCAGCGTTTTGCCGTGTGGGCAAGAGCTGCCAACCATGGCGGTAGGCAAGCACCAGCAATGCCATCACGCCGCCGGTGATGAACACCAGCAAGACGGCGCCCAGGGTGTGGGGCAGCCCGAGGTAGGCCCCAACCATGCCCATGAGCTTGACGTCGCCGGCGCCCAGGGCGCGCATCAGGTAAAGCGGCAGCATCAGCGCCAGGCCGGCGGCCAAGCCGGCGGCTGCCGTCAGCAAGGCCTGTGTGGCCGGACCGGGCTCGATGATGCTCAGCAAGAAGGCGCCCAGCGCGCCGCCGAAGGTCAAGGCGTTGGGGATGCGCCATTGGTGAAAGTCCACCAGCGCAGCGACGAACAGCAGGGCAGCGAGCACCAGCAGTCGAGGCTGCGTCAGCACGAGAAGATCAAGGCCTTGTTGGAGGAGGTTCATGAGGCGGTGGCTTGCGTTTTTCCTTGAAGAAAATGTAGCCAGCGCACTCGCACCGGTCATGAGACGCACGCCCTGCTGCGGGGGGGACAAAGCACCCGTTTTGCCATGGCTCGGGGCATGACAAATGAACCAGGCAGCAAAGCCTACAAGCAAGCCTGCGCGATGACCTCGAATCGATGGATGTGGTGGGGAGGCGCGCTGTGGTGCTCTGCTCCGCGAATGTCCCCCGGACCGGCTGCGCCAGTCCTCCTCCTTTATTTCGCTGCGCAGAACACCACAGCACGCCTGGCAGCGTGGTTGAGATCAAACGCGAAAAGACAGGCCTGACTCAGCGCTTGAGTCAAGCACCGAACTGCCCCAGGGCTGGTGCGGTGGGTCTGGCGCAGCGAAATAAAGGAGGAGAGGCGGCCGAGGGCCGACTCGGGGGACATTCGCGGAGCCAGGTACAGCGCGGCGGCGTACCACTCAAGGA
>JAXITB010000164.1:0-6292 GCA_034680305.1 Polaromonas sp.
TGGAAGCCAGCCGGCGACGAAGACCCGACCTGGCGCATTTTGGGCCTGCTGACGCTGACCATCGGCCTGCCCTACTTTTTGCTTTCAACCACTGGGCCCTTGGTGCAGGCCTGGTTTGCGCGCAGCTTCCCCAATACCTCGGTCTACCGCCTGTTTGCCTTGTCCAACTTTGGCTCGCTCCTGGCCTTGGTCGCCTACCCCTTTGCGGTGGAACCCTGGACCAGCAGCAACGAGCAATCGTGGACCTGGAGCGCCGGCTACATCTGCTTTGCCCTGCTGTGCACAGGCTGCGCCCTTTACAGCGCCCGCAGCCCCGTGGCCGTTGGCGTCGCTCAGGCTGTGTCTACCCCCACTCCCGTTGAAGAAGCCGGACCCAAGACCAGCGACTACCTCATGTGGCTCTTGCTGGCCGGCATGGGATCGTTCATGCTGCTGGCCGTCAGCAACCACATCGCGCACGACATCGCCTCGGTGCCCTTCTTGTGGATCCTGCCGCTGACGCTCTACCTGCTGACTTTCATTCTCTGCTTTGAGGGCAGGCAGGGCCGGGGCTGGTATCAGCGCATCTGGTTCCTCGGACCGATGATGGTGGCCGTTGCCGCGATGGCCTGGTCGATCTACCACGAGCGGGGCATCGTCGACGTCAAAGAAGCCCTGCCGCTGTTCTCGGCGGGTCTGTTCCTGATGTGCATGTTCTTCCATGGCGAACTGGCGGCCATGAAGCCCTCGCCGCGCCACCTGACCGGCTTTTATTTAATGGTCTCGCTCGGTGGCGCACTGGGTGGACTGGCCGTTGGCTTTGTGGCGCCCAAGGTCTTCAATGCCTATTATGAGTTGGGCCTGAGTCTGCTGCTCACGCTGGGGCTGGCGGCTTACCTGACGCGCTCGGCGCACAAACTCGTGCCCGTGGCGGCGCTGGCCGCCCTGGGGGTGACCGGCTACTACGTGGTGCTGCATTTTGAGTCGCTGTCTTCTGACACCCGCGTCATGGAACGCAATTTCTATGGCACCTTGCGCGTCAAAGACACCGGCCCGGCCAGTGACCCCGACACCATGCGCCGCATGCTGCACGGCATGATCATGCACGGTGAGCAGCACCTGGGGGCGCGCCGCAAGGAGCCGACCTCGTATTACGGTCCCACGGCCGGTGTGGGCCAGGCCATCTTGGCTCTGCAGCCCTCGGGGCCGCTGCGCGTGGGCGTGGTCGGGCTGGGCGTGGGCACCCTGGCCGCCTATGGCAGGGCGGGTGACACCTACCGCTTTTACGAGATCAACCCGCAGGTGGTCGACGCCGCGCGCAAAGAGTTCTTCTTCTTGAGCGACAGCGCCGCCAAGATCGAAACCGTGCTCGGCGACGCCCGTCTGGCCATGGAGCGCGAGGCACCGCAGCAATACGATGTGCTGGTGATCGACGCTTTTTCCAGCGATGCGATTCCAGTCCACCTGATCACCCGCGAGGCCATGGCGGTGTACTTGCGCCACCTCAAGCCTGGGGGCGTACTGGCC
Source organism: Polaromonas sp. (assembly GCA_034680305.1). GTDB lineage: Bacteria > Pseudomonadota > Gammaproteobacteria > Burkholderiales > Burkholderiaceae_C > Polaromonas. Next base: position 1,507 of record JAXITB010000164.1, read on the forward strand.
ATGCACATCACCAATCGTTTTCTGCGCCTGGGCCCGGTGGTCAAGCGCCTGGCCGACGATCAGGGCCTGCATGCGATCCTGATCGACGACGAGGCCGAAGGCAGCGATCTGGCGACGACCGACTGGATGCTGCTCAGCCGCGATGCGGCCTTGCTCAAACGACCCGAAATGGCCCGCGGCCAAGCCGACATCGAGGAACTGCCGGGCCTGCGCATCTGGACCGACAGCTTCAACAACCTGTTTCAGATCCTCAAGTAGGGCGAGCAGTAGGCCGCACCCACCAGCTCGAGGCCATCGCCGCGAGGGCTCGGCACCCACAATGCGCTGCTGAAGGCATAGGGAGGTGGCAGCGCCACCCCGGGCACGATGGCCTTTTGGGAAGAGCAGAGAAATCGGGGTCAGATACCGATTTTGAAGCCCTGCCACACACCAAGAACTTACGCCGCCTCGCCCATCAGAACCGGCAGACCCTGCACCCTTGAAAAATCCCTGTCATGGCTGACCAGGGCGGCTGCGCCGATGTCCAAGGCCGATGCCAGTTGCACCGCGTCGGGCAACTTCAGTCGGTACTGCACGCGCAGTTGCGCGGCCAGGGCGGCCAGCGCCGGGCTTAGGGGCACCAGACGGTAAGTGCTCAGCGCAGCTTCATAGCGCTTGGCCAGGGCCATCTGTCCGGCCTGATACGGGCCAGTCAAAACCTCGGCCAGGGTCACGGTGCTCAGCGCCAATTGCAGCCTGCCAGCCTCGGCTGCCTCAAACAGGCCGGCAAAGCGCGGCGCGAACACCGGATGGTCTTGCAGCAGGTAGATCCAGGGGGCGGTATCGACCAGCACGGTGGCACCTTCGGGCAGACCGCCCCACAAAGTGGCCTGGGGGGAACGCCTGGCCACGCTTTACTGCCACTCGTCGCGCAGTTGTGCCACGACCTCGCCCGCTGAGTGGGGCCAGAGGTCGCGGCCGGTGCCACGCAGCGCCAGAATACCCGCCGACTTGACCCGCTGGCCCTGCTGGGCCTGCCACTCATTCATGGGCACCACCACAGCCACCGGCTTGCCGTGACGAGTGATGACGCTGCTGTAACCAGCCGAGGCCTCAGCGGCGATGTGCGGAAGCTGCGCGCGGGCTTGCTCTAGACCGTAGCGGGTGAATTGATCCATGGCGATCTCCATAACTGTACAGAATGTACAGTCTGAAAAACTGGTCTGTCAAGACTGCTTGAAAGCCTCTCGAATAGAAAATCGGGGTCAAAAAATCGGGGTCAGATACCGATTTTGAAGTCCCTAGCGCTTGACCCCATGTCGGCCCTCCCTGCGGTCTCAACCATGCCCCCTCTGATGAAGGGCCCAAGAGGAGACACGGCTAGCCCTCGCGAGTCGATAAACCCATGGATGTAATGTGGTATGTACATATCTTTATGTGCAATTTAAGTTACATGGGCTTACCATCCCGACTTGAAGTCAGGTAAACCGCCAATCGAGGCGACCCTGATCGCTCTGATCGAGGAGATTGCCTTGAACATCTACATTTATCTGTTCCTCTTGTTTGGCGCTGTATTTGGTCTCTCGACGTTCTCTTATCAGCACATCTTCAGCGAGGGGCCCCACAAGTCAGAGACGCCCGAGGGCGGCTCCACTTTCGGCGCTCGCGTGTTGTGGGCCATGGTCTGCACATTCTTGTGGCCCATCATGATCCTCACCGGGCTGAACTCAGCCTGGATACTGGCCAAGCGCAAACGGCAGGCGGCGGCCGCGAACCGCTGAGTCTCGGCCCCTGCAAGGTGCGAGCCCGACCTCGCGTCTTGTCGGCCATGAGGGCAAGCGACCAAGCGCCCAAAAAAAACGGCCCCGAAGGGCCGTTTTTTCATGGGCCTGTAGGCCGCTTCAAGCCGTCACGCCCTTGGCTGTCTCCGCGTACTCTTCGATCTGGTCGAAGTTCATGTACTTGTAGATGTTGGCCGCGTCCTTGTTGATGATGCCCACCGCCTCCTGATACTCGGCCACGGTCGGGATGCGACCGAGCTTAGAGCACACGGCGGCCAACTCGGCACTGGTGAGGAACACATTGGTGTTCTTGCCCAGGCGATTGGGGAAGTTGCGGGTGCTGGTGGACACCACGGTGGCGCCTTCGCGCACCTGCGCTTGGTTGCCCATGCACAGCGAGCAGCCGGGCATTTCAGTGCGGGCGCCGGCAGTGCCAAAGGTGGCGTAGTGGCCTTCCTTGATGAGCTCGCTCTCGTCCATCTTGGTCGGCGGGGCCACCCACAGCTTGACGGGAATGTCGCGGCTGTTGCCCAGTACCTTGGCCGCCGCGCGGAAGTGGCCGATGTTGGTCATGCAGCTGCCAATAAAGGCCTCGTCGATCTTGGTGCCCGAGACTTCGCTCAGGAACTTGGCATCGTCCGGATCGTTCGGGCAGCAGACGATGGGCTCCTTGATGTCGGCCAGATCGATGTCGATGACGGCGGCGTACTCGGCGTCCTTGTCGGCCTCGAGCAACTGGGGATCGGCCAACCAGGCTTCGACTTTTTCGATGCGGCGCGCCAGGGTTTTGGCGTCGGCGTAACCGTCGGCAATCATGTTCTTCATGAGCACAATGTTCGAGCGCAGGTACTCCTGCACCGGCGCTTTGTTGAGCTTGATGGTGCAGCCGGCGGCCGAACGCTCGGCCGAGGCGTCGGACAGCTCAAACGCTTGCTCCACCTTGAGGTCGGGCAGGCCTTCGATTTCCAGAATGCGGCCAGAAAACACGTTCTTCTTGCCGGCCTTGGCCACGGTGAGCAGTCCGGCCTTGATGGCATACAGCGGAATGGCGTGCACCAGATCGCGCAGGGTCACGCCCGGCTGCATCTGGCCCTTGAAGCGCACCAGCACCGATTCGGGCATGTCCAGCGGCATCACGCCGGTGGCCGCACCGAAGGCGACCAGGCCCGAGCCTGCGGGAAAAGATATGCCGATGGGAAAGCGGGTGTGCGAGTCACCGCCGGTGCCCACGGTATCGGGCAACAACAGACGATTGAGCCAGGAGTGAATCACGCCGTCGCCCGGCCGCAAAGACACGCCGCCGCGGCTTGAGATGAACTTGGGCAGCTCGCGGTGGGTCTTTACATCGACCGGCTTGGGGTAGGCGGCGGTGTGGCAGAAGGACTGCATCACCAGATCGGCGCTAAAACCCAGGCAGGCCAGGTCTTTGAGCTCGTCGCGGGTCATGGGCCGGTGGTGTCTTGTGAGCCCACCGTGGTCATGCGCGGCTCGCAGTAGGTGCCGGGGCGCACGCCTTGGCCTTCGGGCAGGCCGACGGCGCGGCCCACCATTTTTTGCGCGAGCGTGAAGCCGGCTTGGGTGGCGGCGGGCACGCTGGGCAGGCGAAACAGGGTCGAGGCGGGCAGGCCCAGGAACTCGCGCGCCTTGGCCGTCAGCGAGCGGCCGATGATCAGGTTGATGCGCCCGCCCGCACGCACTTCGTCAAACAGCACATCGCTCTTGAGCTTGAACTCGGCGACCGTCTGGCCGTTTTTGACCAGCTTGCCGTCGTAGGGCAGCACGTCGATGACGTCGCCCATCTCCAGTTTGCTCACATCGACTTCGATGGGGAGCGAGCCGGAGTCTTCCTGCGTGTTGAAGAAGATGGGGGCGATCTTGCCGCCCAGGGTGACGCCGCCAAAGCGCTTGTTGGGCACGAAGGGGATGTCTTGGCCGGTGGCCCAGATCACGCTGTTGGTGGCCGACTTGCGGCTCGAGCCCGTGCCCACCACGTCGCCCACATAGGCCACCAGGTGGCCTTTTTTCTTGAGGTCCTCGATGAACTGCATGGGCCCGCGCTTGCCGTCTTCTTCCGGCTTGAACGCAGCATCCGGGCGGGTGTTTTTGAGCATCGCCAGGTAGTGCATGGGGATGTCCGGGCGCGTGGTAGCGTCGGGGGCGGGCGACAGGTCGTCGGTGTTGGTCTCGCCGGGCACCTTGAAGACGGTCACCGTGATTTTTTTCTCGACCTCAGGACGGCTGGTGAACCACTCGGCGTTGGCCCAGCTCTGCATGACGTCCTTGGCCACAGCGTTGCCGGCCTTGGCCTTCTCCGCCACGTCGTTGAAATAGTCGAACATCAAGAGCGTCTTCTTGAGCGCGTTGCCGGCCACGGTGGCCACTTCGGCATCGTCGAGCAGCTCAATGAGCGGATGCACGTTGTAGCCACCCACCATGGTGCCCAGCAGCTCCGTGGCCTTAGACCGAGAAATCAGGCCAACGGCAATGTCGCCGTGGGCCACCGCAGCCAGGAAGCTGGCCTTGACCTTGGCGGCATCGTCCACGCCCGGGGGCACGCGGTGGGTGAGCAGATCCATGAGAAATTCGCCCTCGCCCGCCGGCGGGCTTTTGAGCAGCTCAATGACCTCGGCCACTTGGCCAGCCGACAAAGGCAGCGGCGGAATGCCAAGGGCGGCGCGCTCTGCCACATGCACACGATAGGTTTGCAAAAAATCGCTCATCATCTTCTCCTGAAAAAATCGAAATGCCCCGCTTGCTCGCGAAAGATTGTGTTCATTCAAACCAGACCTTGGCGGCCTGGGGTAATTGGGCACCGGTGCGCTGGCCCCGCTCCAGCAACTGCCAGTAATAGCGGTAACTGGCTCGGTCATGCAACTGGCCCTGGTGACTGATGGGCGCCCAGTCGGCCGCCTGCGCCGCCGCCACAATCGCAGCGGCCGCCTCAAGCTCAGCAGCCTGAGGGGCAAAGGCGGCCAAAATGGGCCGGATCTGGTTCGGGTGAATGCTCCACATGCGGGTGTAGCCCA
>JAXITB010000165.1:0-6290 GCA_034680305.1 Polaromonas sp.
ACCCCCGCGAGACCAGCCTGGAGGCGCTGGCCAAGCTCAAGGGTGTGGTGCGCCCTGACGGCAGCGTGACTGCCGGCAACGCATCGGGCGTGAACGACGGCGCCTGCGCGCTGCTGCTGGCCAATGAAGCGGCCGCCGCTAAGAACGGCTTGACCCCCAAAGCCCGGGTGGTGGGCATGGCCACCGCCGGCGTGGCCCCGCGCATCATGGGCATCGGCCCGGCCCCGGCCACCGAAAAAGTGCTGGCCCTGACCGGCCTCAAGCTCGAGCAAATGGACGTCATTGAGCTTAACGAGGCCTTTGCCGCCCAGGGCATCGCAGTGCTGCGCTTGCTGGGCCTCGAAGACGACGACGAGCGCGTCAACGCCTGGGGCGGCGCCATCGCCCTGGGTCACCCCCTGGGCGCCTCAGGTGCCCGCCTGGCCACCACCGCCGTCAACCGCCTGCACGCCACTGGCGGCCGCTACGCGCTGTGCACCATGTGCATCGGCGTGGGGCAGGGCATTGCCGTGGTGTTGGAGCGGGTTTGAGGCCGGGGGGCGGCTGTCGGCGAGCCCCGTATTGAATTTTAAGCACACGTATTTAGTTGCTTAAATTATTTAAGGCCACTTAAAATGCTTCTTAATGAAGTCTGTCTCGCCTCCGCCTTTGCCCGTGATGCGCAGCCTGACCCGTCTGGGCCAGGCGATTTCGCTCGCGCGCAGACGCAGGCACCTGACTCAGCAGGACCTGGCAGAGCGCATCGGCACGTCGGCCAACACCGTCAGGCGCATGGAGGCGGGCTACCCGGGCACGGCGCTGGTTCATTTCGCTAGGGCCTTGCAGGTCTACGGTGAGCTCGACAAACTCGACCAGCTGCTCGACACCCCTCAAGACACCATCGGCTTGATCCTGATGGACGAAAAGTTGCCTCAGCGCGTGCGCAAGCCCCGCAAGACGCCGGAATCAGGGGCGTTTTGATGGTCGCCCGCACCGCCACCTCATCTGCGAGTGGGCCGACCCGCACCACACTGGACGTCTGTCTCGGCAAGGCAGAAAGGCCGCTGGGACGGCTGATCTTTGTCAAGGACGGGCAGCGGGAGTTTTCACAGTTCGCCTACAGCGAGGAGCGGCTCACCGATGTTCAGTTCTTAGATGCTTCGCTCGGTCTCAACAGGCGTACAGGATCGCCAATAAGCCGATATTGATGAACTAAATTCCTGATTTTACAAACTAACTTTCCGGATTTTACGTAGCATCATTCCGGCTTTTACGGTATTCTGAGGGCATGAGCACGCTACCGATGTTCCCGCGTCGCATTGAATCTCGCATCGCCGAGGCCCTGACCGATACGCCCGTGGTTCTTTTGGCGGGGCCGCGTCAGGCCGGCAAGACGACCCTGGTGCGGCAAATGGCCGGCAGCCAATGGCCTTATCTGACGATGGACGACGAACTCACCCTGCTGTCGGCGCGCGAAGACCCGGTGGGCCTGATTCGCCAACTTGACCGGGCCGTGATCGATGAAATTCAGCGTGCGCCAGCGCTACTCATGGCGATCAAGAAAAGCGTTGACGAAGACCGGCGTCCTGGCCGCTTTCTGCTCACCGGTTCGGCCAACCTGATGGCCTTGCCCACGGTGGCTGACTCCTTGGCCGGGCGCATGGAGACTTTGTCGCTGCTGCCGCTGTCGCAAAGCGAAATTGAAGGGCAGACCCGAAACTGGCTTGACAGCGTATTTGCCGGCCAGTTGCCCCGGCCAGGCTCGAAGGCCGGGGCCGATGATCTGGTGGGGCGTGTGCTGCGCGGCGGCTATCCTGAGGCGATGTCGCGCGCAAGCGCCAGGCGCCGCAGCGCCTGGGCCAGGCAGTACCTCGATGCCATCCTGGCGCGTGATGTTCGCGACATATCGGGCATTGAAAAGCTTGACCAAGTCCCGCGCTTGCTGCGCGCACTGGCCCAGACGGCGGGGCAAATGTGCAACTACACCCAGCTCGGGGGCCAGGTGGGCCTGGACGCCAAGACGGCGGCCAAATACATCGGCGTCTTTGAGCAGATGTATCTGCTGCGGCGTGTCGATGTCTGGTCACGCAATCGTCTGAGCCGCGTGATCAAGTCGGCCAAGCTCCAGTTCATCGATTCCGGCCTCTTGGCCACGCTGCTCGATTTAACGGCTGACGAGGTGCAAAAAGACAAGACACGTTTCGGCCCCGTGCTCGAAACCTTTGTGTTTGCAGAGCTGCTCAAGCACGCCTCCACGGCCGAGGGTCAATATCACCCGATGTACTACCGCGACGCTGAAAAGGTCGAAGTGGATCTGGTGATCGAAAATGCGGCGGGCCAGTTGGTGGGTGTCGAGGTCAAGGCTGCAGCAACCGTCAAGGACTCAGACCTGCGAGGCCTCAGAAAGCTCGCAGGTTTGGCCGGAGAAAGCTTCAAGATGGGCGTCTTGCTCTACGACGGCGATGAGACCCTGCCCCTGGGGGAGCGCATCTGGGCTGCGCCTTTGTCAACGCTGTGGGGGAGTTGGTAGGCTCGCAGGGTTTGTTCGCAATTGGGCACTGGGTTCGAGACGAAGCACACAGGGCTTGATTCCGATTTTTACGTGAGCAGTCCGGGCCCGAATAGGTCATCTTTGCCTGCTCATTGCCCGGAACCCCGGGGGGCGAAGCCAGGCGTCAATGAGCTTCAGCCGGCGCTTGCCATCTGTTCGATCGCTGCTTCAAAAGCCCGCGTATGGGCTTTCACATCCCAGGCCGGGCGGCTCAAGAGGCGCCGTCTCAGGCTGCGTTTGAGTGCCAGCAGGGCTGGCCGGTCTGCGGCCATGCGCTGGGCCGTGGCCACATAGCTGTCATCGCCGGCCGTCACCCAGTCGGACAGACCCGCAGCCACCATAAAGCTTGCCCCCATGCGAGAGACAAAGTGCTCACCCGCTTGGCACAGAACCGGCGCGCCCATCCACATGGCTTGCAGACTGGTGGTGCCGCCGTTGTAGGGCACGGTGTCGAGGGCAATGTCGACATCGGCATATTCGGCCATCATGTCGGTCAGGCCGGTGGGGCCGCGTAGTTCGACCCGCTCGGGCTCAATGCCCAATGCCTCAAGCCGCCCGAGCATCAAGCGCTGCGCGCCCGCATCAGAAAAGCTCGGTGCCTTGAGCAGCAGTCTTGAACCGGACACCGCCTGCAGTACCCGTGCCCAGAGCTTGAGCGTGCGGGGCGTGAGCTTAGGCAGGTTATTGAAGGAGCCGAAGGTCAGTGGCTGACTGGCGCGCTCGTCAGCCCATACCGGGAACGGATAGTCCACCTCTGGCGCATAACAAAACACGGTGCCAGGCAAGCGCGCGATGCGCTCGGAATACAAATCTTCGCTGCCCAGCGGGGTGACCATGGCATCGCCGATCAGCCAGTCGATGTTGGGAACGCCGGTTGAGCCTGGGTAGCCCAGCTAGGTCACCTGTGTGGGCGCGGCGCGCTGGGCAAACAGTGGCATGCGCTGCTGGCCGGTATGACCGGCCAGATCAAGCAGCACATCGATCTGCTCGGCGTCGATGCGTTTGGCCAGCTGTATGTCGTTGAGCGTGGTGACCTCAACCCACTGGTCAACACGGGACTGAGCCAGGCGGGTCTGTTCGTCGTAGGACACGCCGGTAAAAAAAACAAACACCTCAAACCGGCTGCGATCAAGCTCGCGCAACATCGGCTGCATGAAGATGTTGACCGGATGCTGGTGGTGGAAGTCGGCCGTGACCAGTCCGAGCCGCAAGCGCCGGCCTGCCAAAGGGGCTCGCACAAAACTCTGCTTGGGTCGGGCGCCTGTACCCAAAGGCGCAAACAGCTCGCGATGCAGTTGAGCCACCTGCTGAGCGCTGAGACTGTCGCTATAGAGCGAGCACATGGCCGTGCTGGACGCCATGGTTGGCGGCGCGCCCGGCTTGAAGGCCAGCTCACGGTAAATGGCCAAAGCTGCATCAGGTTCGCCGCGTTTACCCGCGACGGCCGCACGCAAGGTGGGCGCACCCGGCACCGGTCCCAAAGACTCGGCCTGGGCCAGCACGACTTCTGCCTCTTCCATCTGCCAGCATTCGGCCAAAAGATGCGCCAAGTTCCAACGCGCATTCAAGCTGGTCGGATAGAGCTCGACCGCGCGTCGCAGCACGGCCAGGGCCTCTTGCCAAAAATTGAGCCTGAAAGCCAGGGCCCCCAAGCGCGCCAAGGTGGCCTCGGCCTCAGCACCCGACGCCGCCGTCAACACCGCCTGGGCCTGGGCTTGTTGCCCCAAGCGCCACAGCGCCTCCCCCAGGTCGATTTGCAGCTCGGCGCGCTCGTCTACGCCGCTGGCCGCGCGCAGCCCCGCTTGCAAGGCCTGCACCGCTGTATCGGCATCGCCGGACTCCAGCGCGTACTGGCCCATCAGGCGAGCCGCCTCGGCCACTCGCTCCGGTTGGCCCGCCAGTGCGGCCAGGGTCTGCGCAAATGCGCCGTGCGCCGGCTCGGTCTGGCGCAACTGCAGCAGCACCCGGGCCAGGCCCAGGTGCGCCTCGTGTCGACTGGGCTGCACCTCAATGGCCCGCCGATAGGCGCCCAATGCCTGCTGCAACTCGCCTTGCTGCCGGCACAGGTGCCCGGCCTCCAGCCAGGCGCTGTAGACCGTCGGATCTGTGCGCAAACAGACTGCAAAAGCCTCCCGCGCCGCCATCGTCTGCCCCTGCTTGACCAAACAGCGAGCCCGCCCCAGGTGGGCCAGCGCCATCGCCGGGTCAAGCTCGCAGGCCTGGGTGTAAGAGGCCAAGGCAGCGGCCCAGTCTTGCGTGCGCCAGGCGGCGTTGGCGGTGTTGAAGGCTTGGGCGGCGGACAGGGCCCCGGCGTGGGCAGACATGGCGTAGGGTGTGGGCGCTGGGGGCATCGGGTGAAGGGGCGCGAACCATCATCCTATCTGAGGCGCCGCCGCTCTTGTCGCAAAGCGAGATGGAAGGACAGCCCCGAAACCGGCTGGACAGTGTGTTTGCAGGCCAATTGCCGCAGCCTGGATTGGTCGCACGAAGCGATGGCCTGGGGGGCGTGACTTCGTCAACGCCTTGGGGGCATTGACGAACTCATAGGGGCTGATCTTTCGCAGTGCCTGAGTTCGATACGAAGCGCTGTTAGCGCCCTGGTTCGCGCACCCGGGCAGAGCCTGGAGCGGTGGCAGATTGCTGAGATCATGGGCGTGGGCCGGCCCGATTCCCCTTCAGCCCCTACTTTGGAAATGCGCATCGCCCGCCTGCGCAAAAAGCTGGGCAGCGCTGGCGGTGCCCCGCCGTGCATCAAGGCCCTGCATCGCTTTGGCTATTTGCTGTGCTGCCCGGTATCGATGCAGTAAATCCCCGCCTCAGCCGGCCTTCAGTTCCTGGCTTTTCCGATTTTTGGCAAAAAGTAAGAGTCTTTGCGGCTAATTTTCAGGCTGGCGGAAAACTGATTTCCAGTGTCCTCATTGTCCGCAGGGTTGTGCTGCGACAAACTATTGCCTCGTTAGAAACAACAGTGAGGCAAGCATGAATCAAGGCATAGGCTGGATCGGACTGGGGCGCATGGGCGAGGCCATGGCCAAGAAGCTGATCAAGGCGGGGCATGACGTCTATGTATGGAACCGCACGGCCTCCAAGGCCCAGCCCTTGGCTGAAGCCGGCGCCACCATTGTGGCGAGCAAGCAGGATCTGGCCAGTTGTCAGGCGGTGTTCACCATGGTCTCGACCACCGATGACTTGAAGGAAGTGCTGTTTGCCGAGGGTGGCCTGGTCACCGGCGCGAGCAAGCCGCGCATGGTGATCGACTCCTCGTCGATTTCGCAAGAAGGTTCGGCCGAGATCCGCCAGCGGCTCGAGGCCCTGGGCGTGGGTTACCTGTGCGCGCCGGTGTCGGGCAATGCCAAAGTGGCCAAGGCCGGCAAGCTGCTGCTGGTGGCCTCGGGCCCCAAGGCCCTGTACCAGGAGGTCGAGGCCATGCTGCAGGCCATGGCTCGCCGCGTGATGTGGGTGGGCGAGGGCGAATTGGCACGGGTCTGGAAGATCGCCCACAACACCATGTTCGGCGTGGTCATCCAGAACCTGTGCGAGATCACCGTGATGGCTGAAAAAGCCGGTATTCCCCGCCATGTCTTTCTCGAGAGCATCAACGACTCGGTGGTGGGCTCGATGTACACCCGTTACAAGACGCCCATGCTCACCAATCTGAGCTTCGATCAGGTGACCTTCACCCCCAAGCTGCTGCTCAAAGACATGGACCTCGGGCTGGGGGCAGCCAAGGCCTACGGTGTGCCCATGCCAGCGGCGGCGG
>JAXITB010000166.1:0-6191 GCA_034680305.1 Polaromonas sp.
AATAAGCTCGGCGTTGAGCGGCGATTACTCACTGCTGGCGAGAACAAGGCCCTGCTTGACCCATTCAGCCCCATGGGCGATCGCCAGCGTGCCTACGCCCAGCGCATGCTCGACCAGATCCACCAGCAGTTCATTGCGGTGGTCAAGGACGGCCGGGGCGAGCGGCTCAAGCAAGACAGCGAAACCTTCAGTGGCCTGTTCTGGAGCGGCCAGGAGGCGGTGGAGCGGGGCCTGGCCGACCAACTGGGCAGCCTGGAGTTTGTTGCCCGCGAGATCGTCAAGGCCGAAGACATCATGGACTACACCCGCCGTGAGAATGTGGCTGAGCGCCTGGCCAAGCGTTTTGGTGCGGCCGCCGGCGAGGTGATGCTGCGCGCGGTGCACAGCGCACCAATGCTGCGCTGATCGCCCCGCTGGCGCCTGCCCTCAGCGCCCGATCGCAAAAACCGTGGGCGCGTCCAACTGGGGCAGGGGGCGTTTCTTCCAGTCCTGCACCGTCAGGGTCAGGCTCCGGCCCTGGGGCAGGGTCAGGCCGCAGCCCACAGCCAGCCGGGTGCTGGCCTGCAGCGTTTGCAGCAAGGCGCTCATCAGGGCGGCGTTGCGGTAGGGGGTTTCAATGAACAACTGCGTTTGCCCGCTTTTGTGGACCAGCGACTCCAGGGCCCGCAGCCGCTGGGCGCGCTCGCCCGCGTCTTGAGGCAGATAGCCCACGAACGCGAAATCTTGGCCGTTGAGGCCGCTGGCGGCCAGAGCCAGCATCAGGCTCATCGGGCCGCTCAGAGGCACCACCCTGATGTGGAGCGCATGGGCGGCACGAACCACCGAGGAGCCTGGGTCGGCGATGGCGGGCATACCCGCTTCGCAGACCAGCCCCATGTCCTGCCCGGCCAAAGCAGGCTGCAGCAGCGGTCGGGCATCGAAGCGTCCGTCATGATCACCTTGCTTGTGCACCTGGCGTGGCAACTCCTGGATTTGCACCTGCTGAATCGGCTGTGTCAGCGGGTGCGTCTGATCGACCCGTTTGAGAAAAGCCCGCGTGCTGCGGGCGTTCTCACTGATCCAGCAAGTCAAGCCGCAAGCCACAGCCAGCGTGCCGGCGGGCATGACTTCGCTGAGCGGGCCCTGGGGCTCGCAGCCAAAGTCCAGGGGCGTGGGTACCAGATACAGCGTGCCTGGATTCATGGTCGCAGCAGCTCCATGCCGGCGGCCCGCAGCAGCTCGCAGGTGCGGATCAGGGGCAGGCCGATCAGGGCGGTCGGGTCGTCGCTGGCGATGGACTGCAGCAGTGCGATGCCCAGCCCCTCGCTCTTGGCGCTGCCGGCACAGTCGTAAGGCTGCTCGGCGCGCAAATAGTGTTCGATCTCCTCGTCGCTCAGCTCGCGAAACTGCACGCGAACCTCGGCCAGTGCTTGCTGGGCAAAGCCCTGCGCGAGACAGACCACCGCCACCGCCGTCTGAAACACCACGGCGCGCCCGCTCATCTGGCGCAACTGCGCCACGGCCCGTTCATGGTGGCCGGGCTTGCCCAGGCTTTGCCCCTGCAAGTCGGCCACCTGGTCTGAGCCGATCACCATCGCTTGCGGGTGGTGTTGGGCGACTGCGTTCGCCTTGGCCAGGGCCAGACGCCGAGCCAGCGCCGCGGGTGCTTCTGCCGGACCGGGCGTTTCGTCGACATGCGGGGCGATGGCCTCAAAGGGCAGGCGCAGTCTTTGGAGCAACTCGCGGCGGTAGGGCGAGGTTGAGGCCAGGATCAGGGCGCGGTTGGCGCTCCTGCCGGCGATGTCGGGGGAATGGCTCATCACGCGATTCTCTTACACTGCTGCGCATGTCCAGTGATGCCTCTCCGCGCAAGTTCAAGCTCCATGTCATGGCCCAGGAGGCCCACGAGCACGCCGGTCTGACCGATGTGGCGGAGTTGCCACGCTTGCGCGCTGATCTGGACCTGTCTGGCCCACCGGCTCAGCCCATCGCCTGGCAGGCGCAGTCGCAGTGGCGCGAGCGCACCGGCGGCGAGCCAGAACTTTGGCTTCATTTGCGGGCCCATGCCCAATTGCCGCTGACTTGCCAGCGTTGTTTGACCCCGGTGGTGCAGGCCTTGACGGTCGACCGCTGGTTCCGCTTTGTCGAGAGCGAAGAAGTGGCGCAAGCCCAGGACGATGACTGCGCGGAAGATCTACTGGTTTTCGAGCCGCAGTTCGATCTGTTGAACCTGCTGGAAGATGAGATCCTGATGGAGTTGCCGCTGGTGCCCATGCACGAGACCTGCCCCGATTTGCCGGCTTTGGCAGACAAGTCCCGGCCGGCCGCCGATCCCTCGGACGAGCGCCCCCATCCATTCGCCGCTCTGGCCAGTCTCAAGGGCAAAGGGCGCTGAATTGACGCCTGGCTGACAAGCCAGGGGGTCTCGCTTGAGGCCACGGCGGTGGCAGGCTATAATCTCCGCTTTTGCGCACCTCTGCGATTAAGGCACCTTGTTGGGGGCCTTCGAAGCAGGGTCAGAGCCCTCAGGCCTCTGAAGCCACTTTGGTGGATGGTCCGCAGCGTTACAACCCCACTACTGACCAAGGAGCGGACCATGGCCGTTCAGCAGAACAAGAAATCACCTTCCAAGCGCGGCATGCATCGCTCGCACAATGCCCTGTCGGTGCCTGGGTTGGCGGTTGAGCCGACCACCGGCGAGACGCACTTGCGCCACCACATCAGCCCCAATGGCTTTTATCGCGGCCGTAAAGTGCTCAAGACCAAGTCTGAAGCCTGATTGACCTGGCAGACTCAAGGCCCGCACTTATCCTGCGGGCCTTTGTTTTGTCTGCCGCCTTTTTCGCCAGGCTGACTGCCACATGATCCGGATTGCGGTAGATGTGATGGGCGGAGACCACGGGGTCTCGGTCACTTTGCCCGCTTGCCTGGCTTTCCTGCACAAGCACGAACAGGCTCGCCTGCTCCTAGTGGGGTTGCCCGAGGCCATGACTGGCTCGCCCGCCTGGGCGCAGTTGTCCGCTCATCCCCGCTGCGAGTTGGTTCCTGCGCAAGAGGTCGTGGGCATGGATGACCCGATTGAGGTCGCCCTGCGCCGCAAGAAGAACTCCTCCATGCGCCTGGCCATCAATCAGGTCAAAGATGGCGCCGCCGATGCGGCCCTGTCTGCCGGCAATACCGGCGCCCTGATGGCCATTGCCCGCTACGTGCTCAAAACCCTCGATGGCATCGACCGGCCGGCGATCGCCACCCAACTGCCCAATGCCCTTGGCGGTGCCACCACCGTGCTCGACCTCGGCGCCAATGTCGATTGCAGTCCCGAACATCTGGTGCAGTTCGCGGTCATGGGATCAGCCCTGGTTTCGGCCATCTCTGGCCGGGATGCGCCCAGCGTGGGCCTGCTGAACATTGGCGAAGAAGTCATTAAAGGCAATGAAATCATCAAAAAAACCGCAGAACTGCTTCGATCTGCATCCAAATCAGGCGATTTGAATTTTTACGGGAACGTCGAGGGCAACGATGTTTTCAAGGGCACCACCGACATCGTGGTCTGCGACGGCTTTGTGGGTAACGTGGCCCTGAAAGCCAGTGAAGGCCTGGCCAAAATGATTGGCGACTTCATCAAGGAAGAGTTTTCGCGCAATATCTTCACGAAATTTGCTGCCATTGTTGCTCTTCCTGTATTAACTGCATTTAAAAAGCGCGTTGACCATCGACGCTACAACGGCGCGGCCTTGCTCGGTCTGCGCGGCTTGGTGTTCAAGAGTCACGGTTCGGCCGATGCGTTGGCCTTCGAGGCGGCACTCGTACGCGCTTATGATGCAGCTGTGCATGGATTGCTCGACAAGGTGCGGCAGCGTATCGCGCACGCCGCGCCGCTGCTGGCGCCGGCAGCGGTCGATGCAGGCTGGCAAACCGCGACCGCTGACAGCCCAAGCCCGCCGATCGCGCCGAGCCAGGTTTAGCCCCGTCGAGCCCGTTTCATTGCGCCTCCCGTCCACATTGAGCCTTGTTTATTCAACGCGAATCCGAATCCATGAGCCGCTTTTCCCGCATCACCGGCACCGGCAGTGAGTTGCCGTCCCGGCGTCTGAGCAATGCGGATCTGGCCGCTGAGTTGGCGGCGCAGGGCATAGAGACCTCCGATGAATGGATCGTCGAGCGCACCGGCATCCGGGCCCGCCACTTTGTGGCTCCGGGTGTGGGCAGCAGCGATTTAGCGGCCCAGGCCGCCAGGCAGGCGCTGGCCGCAGCGGGCCGGCAGGCGCAAGAGGTCGACCTGATCATTGTGGCCACTTCCACACCTGACATGGTGTTTCCTTCGACTGCGACCATGGTGCAGCACAAGTTGGGCATCGCCGGATGCCCGGCCTTCGATGTGCAAGCAGTGTGCAGCGGCTTTGTGTATGCCCTGACGGTGGCCGACGCCATGATTCGCGCCGGCTCGGTGCAGACCGCACTGGTCATTGGTGCCGAGGTCTTTAGCCGCATCCTGGACTTCAAGGACCGCACGACCTGCGTCTTGTTTGGCGACGGGGCCGGGGCCGTGGTGCTCGAGGCGGCCGACCAGCCCGGCATCTTGGCCACCGACATTCACGCCGATGGCAAGCACCGCGACATTCTTTGTGTCCCCGGCCATGTGTCTGGGGGCTCGATATTGGGTGACCCGGTGCTCAAGATGGACGGGCAGGCCGTGTTCAAGCTGGCTGTTGGCGTGCTCGAAGACACCGCCCGAGCGAGCCTGTCCAAGGCGGGTTTGCAGGACACCGACATCGATTGGTTGATTCCGCACCAAGCCAACATCCGCATCATGCAGAGCACCGCCCGCAAGCTCAAGATGCCGCTGGACAAGGTGGTGGTGACGGTTGATCAGCATGGCAACACCTCGGCCGCTTCCATTCCCCTGGCGCTCGACGTTGCGGTGCGCGACGGGCGCATCCAGCGCGGCCAGATCCTCATGCTCGAAGGCGTTGGTGGCGGCTTCACCTGGGGGTCGGTCCTGCTCAAGTACTGAGCGCTAGAACCCGGCCCCCCATCGATTCATCTTTCACTCAGCATATGACGACATTTGCATTTGTATTTCCTGGACAAGGCTCGCAATCGGTGGGCATGCTGGACGCCTGGGGCGACCACCCGGCCGTACGCCAGACGCTGCAAGAGGCCAGCGACGCCCTGGGCGAAAACCTCAGCCAACTGATTAAAGAAGGCCCCAAGGAAGCCCTGGCTTTGACCACCAACACCCAGCCGGTGATGCTGGTGGCCGGTGTGGCCGCCTACCGGGCCTGGCTGGCCGAGGGCGGCGCGCCGCCGGCCGTGGTGGCCGGCCACTCGCTCGGTGAGTACAGCGCCCTGGTCGCTGCCGGCGTGCTGACTCTGGCGCAGGCCACGCCGCTGGTGCGACTGCGTGCGGCAGCCATGCAGGAGGCCGTGCCTGTGGGTGTGGGCGCGATGGCGGCCATCTTGGGCCTAGATGCGGCCAAGGTGATTGAAGGCTGTGCCCAGGCGCAAGCGAGCTTCGGTGCGGGCAGCGCCGAAGTGGTCGAGGCGGTGAACTTCAATGACGCCGCGCAGACCGTGATCGCCGGCAGCAAGCCCGCGGTCGACAAAGCCTGTGAGGTGCTCAAGGCCCTGGGTGCCAAGCGCGCCTTGCCGCTGCCGGTGTCGGCGCCGTTTCATTCCAGCTTGATGAAGCCGGCAGCCGACAAGCTGCGTGAAAAACTGGCCACCCTGACCCTGGGCGCGCCCCAGATCCCGGTGGTCAACAACATCGACGTGGCGGTGGAGTCCGATGCCGACCGCATTCGAGATGCCTTGTTCCGCCAGGCTTTTGGCCCGGTGCGCTGGGTCGAGTGCGTGCAGGCCATCAAGGCACGCGGCGTCAGCCATTTGGTCGAATGCGGACCGGGCAAGGTGCTGGCCGGCATGACCCGCCGCATCGATGCCGAGTTGACCGGCTTGGCTTTGTACGATCCGGCCACCCTGGCTGAAGTCAAAGGAGCGCTCGCATCATGACTGACAAGCAAGTGGCTTTGGTGACCGGAGCGTCCCGGGGCATCGGCGCGGCCATCGCGGGCCAATTGGCGCAAGATGGTTTCATCGTCATCGGAACAGCCACCTCCGACGAGGGCGCGGCCCGAATCAGCCAGGCGCTGGCCGCCCATGCCGGCAGTCGCGGCGCCACGCTCAATGTCAATGACGCAGCCGCCTCGCAG
>JAXITB010000167.1:0-6158 GCA_034680305.1 Polaromonas sp.
AAAGTTCCAGCGGGGCTTTTGGCCGGTTTGTGCGGTGAGTTGTTTGAACAAGGGGGCTGCGCCATCGCCCGTCACTTGGGTTTTGGTGAACATGGGGAACTTCACGCCGAAGGTGCTCTCGCAAAAGTCGGCAATGTCTTTGTTGCTGCCGCGCTCCTGGGCAAAGTCATTGGACGGAAAGCCCAAGACCACCAGGCCTTGGTCCTTGTAGCGGGCATACAAAGCCTCCAGGCCACCGTACTGCTGGGTGAAGCCACAAAAACTGGCGGTGTTGACCACCAGCAGCACCTTGCCGCTGTATTGGCACAGCGACTGGGGTTTTTCGTCCTGCAGACGGTCCATCCTGTGCTGCAGCAGGGCCGGGCAGTCGCTGGCCGGCTTGGCCGGCGGGGTCTGGGCCTGGGCCTGGGCCAGGCTGGTCGCCAGCAAAGTCAGAGCGCTCATGGCCAGCGCTCGCCAACCGGTTAACAAGGCTTGCATGGGGACGCTCCTACTCAGTTCAGCAGAAAAAATCAAAAGGGCACGGCGCACCGTTTGCCGCCAGGCAGCACGCCTGGTCACTGGTCCAAACGTCAACGGGGCCTGACAGCATGGACCGTCGGGATAATGTACGCGAGTCGGGACATTTCACCAGGTAAGCCCTAGAATTCCCGCGATTTTTCTCTCGCCCGCTCACACGAGGTCAGCCATGCTTTACCCCGAATTGTTCAAGCAGTTGGAGTCCGTCCGCTGGGACATGGATAAAGACATTCCGTGGGGCGAGTTTGACGGTGCTCGGCTCTCCGATGAGCAGGCGCTGACCATCAAGATGAACGCCATCACCGAGTGGGCCGCCCTGCCGGCCACCGAAATGTTTCTGCGCGACAACCGGGAGGACAGCGACTTTTCGGCCTTCATGTCGATCTGGTTCTTCGAAGAGCAAAAGCATTCGCTGGTCCTGATGGAGTACCTGCGGCGCTTTCGGCCGGAGCTCGCGCCCAGTGAGCAGGAGTTGCACGAGGTGCGCTTCGAATTCGAGCCGGCCCCGGCGCTGGAAACCCTGATGCTGCATTTCTGCGGCGAGATCCGCCTGAACCACTGGTACCGCCGGGCCGCGCAATGGCACACCGAGCCGGTGATCCAGCACATTTACACCCAGCTCAGTCAGGACGAAGCCCGTCACGGCGGCGCCTACCTGCGCTACATGAAGCGGGCCATCGGCCGCTTTGGCGACGAAGCGCGGGCCGCCTTCAGCAAGGTCGGCGTGCTCATGGCCAGCGCCAAGCGCACCGCCCAGGCCCTGCATCCGACCAATCTGCATGTCAACAAGTCGCTCTTTCCGCGTGACACCATCCAGTCGCGCCTGCCCGACCCGCAAGGGTTGGAGCACTGGCTGAGCCAGCAGATCAAGTTCGATGCCGAATGGGAAACCAAGGTGGTCGAGCGCATCTTGCACAACATGGGCCTGCTGATGAACCGCAGCTTCCAGACCGTGCAGGAGCTCAACCGCTTCCGCAAGGACCTGGTCGGTCAGCTGACACCGGCCGCGCCGGCCCGCGCCGCGTGAGCGCAGCGGGCGGGCCTGCCTTTCTGGCCAAGATCGCGCCGCGAGATCAAGCGCTCGCGCGACTGCAGGCGCTGCCCCGACCCGTGGTGTTCACCAACGGCGTCTTTGATGTGCTGCACCGCGGCCATGTGACCTATCTGGCCCGGGCGCGCGAACTCGGCGCCAGCCTGGTGGTGGCGATCAACACCGACGCCTCAGCCCGTCGCTTGGGCAAGGGGCCCGAACGCCCGCTCAACCAAGAGGCCGACCGCGCCATCATGCTGGCGGCGCTGCAATCGGTGGACCTGGTCAGTTGCTTCGACGAAGACACGCCGCTGGCCTTGATCACCGAACTGCGCCCCGACATCCTGGTCAAGGGCGGCGACTACGACATGAGTCGCCTGCCCGAAACCGCGGTGGTGCAAGCCTACGGCGGGCGGGCCCTGGCCCTGCCCTTTGTCGACGGCTATTCCACCACCGCCCTCGTCGCAAAAATCCGGCAGGGCTGAACGCCCGGCTCAGACCGAGCTGCTGGCGCTGGCCGTCGCACGGCTGAACAGGCGCCGCCACAGGCGGGCTGTCCACTGCCCGAGGTCATCGAGGTAAGTGAAGACCACCGGAATCACCAACAGGCTGAGCACCGTGCTGGTCAGCAGGCCGCCGATGACGGCGATGGCCATGGGCGAGCGAAAGCTCACATCGGCCGAGCCCCAACCCACCGCGATGGGCAGCATGCCGGCGGCCATGGCGATGGTGGTCATCACAATGGGTCGGGCGCGCTTGTGGCAGGCGTCGAGCAGCGCGTCCCAGCGCGACATCGGCGCGATCGCTGGCTGACCATTGACGGCCGGCTGCCCGCGCCGCGCCACGATGGCGTATTCCACCAGCAAGATGGAGTTCTTGGTGGCCACCCCCATGAGCATGATCAGCCCGATCAGCGAGGGCATGGAAAAACTCTTTTGTGCCAGCAGCAGCCCCACGAAAGCGCCACCGAGCGACAAGGGCAAGGCTGCCAGAATCGTCAGCGGGTGTAAGAAACCCTGGAACAGCAGCACCAGCACCAGATAGATGCACAGCACCCCCACACCCATGGCCAGAGCGAAGCTCGCAAACAACTCGCCCATGACCTCGGCATCGCCAATTTCCACCACCTTGACGCCCGGCGGCAGGCCCATAATTGACGGCAGCTTCTGAACCGCCTGCGTGACCTCTCCCAGGGGCCGGTCAGACAGCTCAATTTCGAAGGTCACGTTGCGCTGACGGTCGTAGCGGTCGATCACCGCCGGCCCGCCAGTCACCTCGATGCGGGCCACCTGGCCCAGCATCACCGGGCCGCGGTTGCCCGGTACCATCAAGCGCTCGAGCAGGGCCAGGTCCTGACGGGCCGAGGCCTCGAGTTGCACCACGATGGGCACCTGGCGCTGTGACACATTGAGCTTGGGCAGTTGCGCCTCGTAGTCGCCCAGCGTGGCCACCCGCAGAGTCTGGGCGATGGCGGCGCTGCTGACCCCCAAATCAGCGGCGCGGGTGAAATCGGGGCGCACCGCAATTTCGGGACGCACCAAGCTGGCACTGGAGGCGATGCTGCCCAGGCCGTCTATCGTGCGCAACTCCTTTTCAACCGCCAGGGCCGCCTGCTGCAGCGCCAGGGGGTCATCACCGGTGAGCACCAGCACGTATTTCTCACCCGAGCCGCCCAGGCCAACCTTGGTTCGCACACCAGGCAGATCGGCCATGGTGCGACGGATTTCGGCCTCGATGACCTGCTTTCGGGGCCGCTGGCCGCGCTCGGTCAGCGCGATGGTCAGGGTGGCGCGCCGCACCTCCGCCGCCCCGCTGCTGACAAAGGGGTCACTGCCGGCACTGCCGCCGCCGATGGTGGTGTAGACGCTCTTGACGTGCGCCACCCCCTGCAGCAACGCCCGGGCCTGCTCGGCGCTGGCCCGTGTTTGCTGCAGGGTCGAGCCGGGCGGCAGCTCGACATAGACCTGGGTCTGTGAGTTGTCGTCAGGCGGAATGAAGCCGGTGGGCAGCAGTGGAATGAGCGAAATCGATCCCACAAAAAACAAGGCGGCGGCCACCAGGGTGACCAGCCGGTGCTTCAGGCACCAGCGCGCTGCCACCATATATGCCTGCATCCAGCGCGGCTCGCGCTCGGCCGCGACGATGGGCTTGAGCATGTAGGCGGCCATCATGGGCGTGAGCATGCGCGCCACCACCAGCGAGGCAAACACCGCCAGCGCCGCGGTCCAACCAAACTGCTTGAAGAACTTGCCGGCAATGCCGCTCATGAAGGCCGTGGGCAGGAACACCGCGATCAGGGTGAAGGTGGTGGCGATCACCGCCAAACCGATCTCGTCGGCCGCCTCCATGGCGGCCTGATACGGGGTCTTGCCCATGCGCAAGTGGCGCACGATGTTCTCGACCTCGACGATGGCATCGTCCACCAAGATCCCGATGACCAGCGACAGCGCCAGCAGGGTCACCACATTGATGGAAAAGCCCAGCCAGGCCATGCCGATGAAAGCCGGCACCACCGACAGCGGCAGCGCCACCGCGGAGACGAAGGTGGCGCGCAAATCGCGCAGGAACAACCACACCACCAGCACCGCCAAAATGGCGCCTTCGTAGAGCAGGGTCAGCGAGCCCTCGTACTCGTCTTCTACCGGCGTGACAAAGTCAAAGGCCTCGTGAATCTCGATGTCGGGATGGCTGGCGCGGTAGTCGGCCAGGGCCTGCCGCACCGCCCGGCCCACCGCCACCTCGCTCTCGCCGCGGCTTCGGACCACCTCGAAGCCCACCACCGGCTGACCGTTGAGCCCGGCCCAGGAGCGCGGCTCGGCCAGGGTGTCGGTGACCGTGGCGATCTGCTCGAGCCGAACCCGCCGCCCGCCGCCGGCCGACAGCTCGATGCGGCCGATCTCTTGCGCGGTCTGCACCGTCGCCAGCGTGCGCACCGGCTGCTCACCCGCGCCCAGGTCGATGCGCCCGCCCGAGGCCTCCTGCTGCACCAGCGCCAACTGCTGCGAGACCTGCGCCGCCGTGATGCCCAGGGCCTGCAGCCGCTGCGGATCGAGCGCCACCCGCACCTGGCGCGTCACCCCGCCGACCCGATTGACCGCCCCCACGCCCTTGATGGTCAGCAGTTTGCGCGTCAGCTCGTTGTCAACCAGCCAGGACAGGGCCTCGTCGTCCATGCCGGCCGAGCGCACCGTGTAGGCCAGCACCGGGGTGCCGGCCAGATTGAGCTTTTGCACGATCGGGTCGCGCAAGTCGCTTGGCAGATCGGCGCGCGCGCCCTGCACCGCCGAGCGCACCTCGTCGAGGGCCTCCTGCACCGGCTTTTCGAGGCGGAACTCGGCCGTCAGGGTGACCGCGCCGTCCTGCACCTTGGTGGTGATGTGCTTGAGCCCCTGCAAGGGCGCCAGCGCGTTTTCGAGCTTGCGCGCCACATCGGTCTCAAGCTGAGACGGGGCCGCGCCCGGAAGGCTGGCATTGACCTGGATGGTGGGCAGGTCCAGGTCGGGGAAATTCTGCACCTTCATCGACCCATAGGCAATCACACCGGCCAGGGTCAGCAGCACAAAAAACAAAATGACCGGCAGCGGATTGCGGATCGACCAGGACGAGACATTGATCATGCGAGGTCCCCGCTCACTTCGAAGCAGAGGCGGCTGCGGCCGGCACCACGCGCACCGTGTCGCCGTGATTGAGGAAAGCCCCGCCGCTGGCCACCAGTCGGGCCTCGGGGCTCAAGCCACTGACGATCTCCAGCCGGTCCCCGACCAGGCGGCCGGTCTGCACCTTGATCTGCGCCACCTTGTCTTGCGGGCCCACCGCATAGATATAGCTAAAGCCGTCTCGCACCACCACCGCGGTCTGTGGCACGGTCAGGCCCTGGCTGCGGCCCAGCTCGATCTGGCCACTGGCGAACATGCCCGCCACCACAGACGCGGCCGGCCCGGCAGGCCGGCTCAGGTCCACATAGACCAGGGCATTGCGGGTTTGCGGATCGGCCGACGGGGCCAGCACCCGCACCCGGCCGCTGAGCTCCAGGCCAGCGGGGGTGCGAATGCGCACCGGTGCACCCACCTTGAGCCGCGGCAGATCGGCGGCGGTGACCTCGGCACGCCACTCCAGGCGCCCCTGCCGGATCAGCCGAAACAGCTCGGCGCCGGCGCCCACCACGCTGCCGACGGTGGCGCTGCGCGAAGAAATGATGCCCGCATCAGGGGCGCGCACCTCGGTCTGGGCCAGCCGCAACTGCTGCAAACCCACGGCGGCGCGCGCCGACTGCACCCGGGCCTGCGCCACCGCCTCACCGGCCAGCGCGGCCGTCATCTGGGCGTTGCTGAAAAACCCCTGCTGCTGCAATGAGCGAGCCCGCTCGGCCTGCGCCCGCGCCTCCTGCGCGGCCGCCTCGGCCTCGGCCAGCACCGCCTGCGTCTGGGCCAATTCGGCGCGCAGGGTGTCGGACTGCAGCAAGGCCAGCACATCGCCGCGGCGCACCACATCGCCCACATTGACCCGCACCTCAGTGAGCTTGAGGCCCGCCGCCTCGGCCCCCACCAGCGCCTCCTGCCAAGCCGCGATCGAACCGTGAGCTTGCAACACCTGCGGCAAAGTCATGGCC
>JAXITB010000168.1:0-6152 GCA_034680305.1 Polaromonas sp.
ATGCAGACCGAAGTCGAGGATCTCCTGCACGCTGGCCGGGAAAAACACCGGCAGCCCGCAGGCCTTGAAGATGTGGTCGCTCTGATGGGCTGCGGTCGAACTCTTGGCAATGTGGTCGTCGCCGGCCACCGCCAGCACGCCGCCCCAGGGCGTGGTGCCGGCCATGTTGGCATGCTTGAACACATCGGAGCAGCGGTCCACGCCCGGCCCCTTGCCGTACCAGATGCCAAACACCCCGTCGTAGCGGCTCGAGCCGGCCGGCGCAAAACCGAGCTGCTGTGTGCCCCAGATGGCGGTGGCGGCCAGCTCTTCATTGACGCCGGGCTGGAAGTGGATGTGATGCTCGCGCAGATGGTCCTTGGCCTTCCACAGCGCCTGGTCGTAGCCGCCCAAGGGCGAGCCGCGATAACCGCTGATGAAGCCGCCGGTGTTCTTGCCCTGGCTCAGACCGCGCTGGCGCTGCAGCATGGGCAGGCGAACCAGCGCCTGCACGCCGCTCATGAAGGCCAGCCCTCGCTCGAGGGTGTATTTGTCGTCCAGCGTGACGGAATCGAGCGCGCGCAAGAGGTGCTCGGGCAATGGGGCATTCATGGGTGGGTCTCCTGATGGGGTTGAGCCCGTCTTGTGAACAGGCCCGATGAACGGCCAAGCCCGGGTAAGGCCTGGAAGTGAAACACCAGTTTATGTCAGGGGCACAAGCTTCGCAGCCTTCAGGCCCACTGACTCAAAAGCACAGCATCCAAGGCCAGCGCTCGCCCTCAGGCCGGACAAGCCTGTTGCGGACGGACCTGGCCGGGCAGGTGCTGCCCGATGGTGCGGGCCAGCGCCGCCACGCCCTGGCGAATTTGCGCGTGGGTGCTGTTAGCAAAAGAAAGGCGCAGGGTCTCAGGCACCGGCTGATGGGCATAAAAGGCCGAGCCCGGGACGAAGGCCACCCCCTGCTCAATGGCATGCGGCAGCAGTTGCGCCGCGCTCATGCCCGGCGGCAGCTTGAGCCACAGGAACATCCCGCCAGCCGGTTGGCTCCATCGCACACCCAGCCCCGCCATCTCGGCCTCGAGCGCAGCCAGCATGGCCTCGCATTGGCCGCGATAAAAGGCCCGGATCAGCGGCAACTGTCGCTCCAAAAATCCGTCCTGCAGCAACTGCGCCACCACCTGCTGATTGAAGCCGGCGGTGTGCAAGTCGGCCGCCTGCTTGGCCTGCAGCAGTTTGGGGTAGACGCTGCGCGGCGCAGCCAAAAAGCCCAGTCGCAGACCCGGGGCGAGGATTTTGGAAAACGAACCCATGTAGAGGCTGCCCTCAGGCCAATGGGCGCTCAGGGCCGGCGGCGGCGGCTGATCAAACCACAGCTGGCCATAGGGGTTGTCTTCGACCAGGGGCAGGCCGGCAGCGCGGGCCTGTTCGGCCACTTCGGCGCGCCGCATCGGGCTCATGCTGCGGCCAGTGGGGTTTTGAAAGTTGGGCAGCAGGTAAGCCAGCCTGGCGCCCTTTGCGAAGCGGCGCATGTCGCCGGGGTCGATGCCCTCCTCGTCGCAGGCCACACCCACGACCTGCGGCTCCATCGCTGAAAAAGCCTGCAGCGCACCCAAGTAGGTGGGGGTCTCGACCAAGACCCGGCTGCCCGGATCGATCAGCACCTTGGCGATCAGGTCCAGGGCCTGCTGGCTGCCGTTGGTGATCAGCACCTGATCGGCATCGACCTTCAGGCCCTGGGCAAGGAGATCCTGCGCCACCCACTGCCGCAAAGCCGGCCAGCCCTCGCTCGACGCGTATTGCAAGGCCGCGCGACCGTTGCGGCTGAGCACCTGGTCGCAGGCCTGGCGCATGGCCTCGACCGCAAAGGTCTCAGGCGAGGGCATGCCGCCACCGAAATTGATGATGCCCGGCCGCTCTGTGACCTTCAGGATCTCCCGAATGGTGGACGGCGTCATTTGATGAGCGCGGCCAGACAGCGTAAAAGGCATAGGAATTCCTGGGAGGCAGTGGGCGCTTCAGTCTAGTGGCCGATGAGCACTTACGGCCTATTCATTAACCGATTTCATGGGGCCTTGGGGCCGCTGATGCCCTTGAAAATTGACGATCGAGCCGGCCCGGTCCGCCCCGGCTTTGCGGGCCAGGCCGAAAAGGCGGCCGCCTGCAGTTAAAATCTTGGCCGACCGACATTGGAGTCCCAAGCATCATGAGCCACCACGACCACGCCTCGAACAGCCCTGCCCATGACCAGGAGCAAGACCCCATGAAGGCCATCATGCCTTTGATCCCCATCGTGCTGCCAGTGGTCGGCGGGGTGCTGATCTTCTTGCTGGCCTTCATCGCCGTGGCCATGGCCTGAATCTTCGGGCGGCCCGATCCGGTCGCCCCTTGGCCAGTCCCACCCATCCGCCGCTGGCGGATTTTTTGTGTCCACGCCGTCGCGAGCGCCTCGCATGAGCCACCCCCTGATCCGCGTCGAAGGTCTGCGCTGGTCCTTCCCGCAGGCCGAGCAAGCCCTGTTTCAAGCGCTGAGCTTTGATCTGCCGGCCGGGGTGAGCTGGCTGAGCGGTGATGAGGGCCGGGGCAAGACCACGCTGCTGCGCTTGCTGGCCGGCCAGCTCAGCCCGCAAGCCGGTCTGGTCAACACCACACTCGCCGGCGAACTGGGGCAAGCCGTGGCCTGGCACGAGCCGGCCGACCCGGCCCGTGATGAGCAAATCGTGCAAAACATCCTGCGAGAACTGGTGCCGGCCACTGCGCAAGCTGAGCTGCCCGCGCTGCTGACCGGCCTGTCGCTCGAGCCGCACCTGGGCAAACCGCTGTACCAGTTGTCCACCGGCAGCCGCCGCAAGGTCTTCATCGCCGCGACCCTGGCCTGCCCCGCCGTGCTGGCCCTGCTGGACCAGCCCTTCACCGCCCTGGACGCGCCGTCCATCACCTTCCTTCGCGAAGAGTTCACCCGGCGGGCGCGCATGGATGACCGGGCCCTGCTGGTGGCCGACTACCAGCCTCCCGAGGGCGTGCCGCTGGCCGCCCACATCGACCTCGACGCACTCGTCTGATCAGCAAAAAGGGCTTGCACGGAGCCGCCGCCGTGATACGCTGCGACCGTGTTTGTCACCACTTTGTAAACCAGCCATGCGCCTGACCCTTGCCCTGACTGCCGCCGCCCTGCTGTCGATGAACGCCTACGCGGCCGAGCCCACCTGCACAGCCGTCGCCACCGAGAAGAAACTGGCCGGAGCGGCCAAGAATTCCTTCATGAAAAAGTGCGAGGCCGACGCGCAAGCCAAGTGCGAAGCGGCCGCTGCCGAGAAGAAGCTCGCTGGCGCGGCCAAGAACAGCAATGTCAAGAAATGCATGAGCGAGGCGGTCGGTAGCTGAGCGCTGGCACCATCGCCCGCGGCCCCGACATAGGCGACACAACCGCCTGGGCTGAGTTTTGTGGGAGCGCCGCCCTCGGCGCGATGGGGCGACAGATGAGCGCCGTCGCAGCGCAGGCGCCCTCGCCGCGACGGCGCGGCACAATCGCACCATGACTCCATCACTCCCCCTGTCCTCACCGCGCCGCATCGAGCGCCTCATCAGCGGTCAGCCCACGTCTGACGGTGCCGGCGTCAAGCTCACCCGCGTGCTCACCAACGACCTGCAGCATCGGCTTGACCCCTTCCTCATGCTCGATGCCTTTGGCAGCGATCAGGCCGACGACTACATTGCCGGCTTTCCCGACCACCCGCACCGCGGCTTTGAGACGGTGACTTACATGATCGCCGGGCGCATGCGGCACCGCGACAGCGCCGGCAACGAAGGCCTGCTTGAAAACGGCGGCGTCCAGTGGATGACCGCCGGCCGCGGCGTGATCCATTCCGAACTGCCCGAGCAGGAAGAGGGCCTGATGGAAGGCTTTCAGCTCTGGCTCAACCTGCCTGGCGCCCGCAAGATGCAGGCTCCTTGGTACCGCGACTTCAAATCGCCCGAGTTGCCGCGCCTGCGCACCGCGGCAGGCGGCGAAGTGACGGTGATTGCCGGTCAGTGCGCCGGCACGGACGGGGCGGTGCAGCGCGAGGTGACCGAGCCGCTCTACCTCGACATCCACCTACCGGCTGGCGCGCATTTCGAGCAGCCCTTGCCGGCCTCGCACAACGCCTTCATTTATGTCTATCGGGGCCAGGTCCAATTGGGCGGCCAGACGGTGCCGATTCAGAAAATGGCCATCCTGGCCAACGATGCGGGCAGCGACGGCGTGCGGGTGCAGGCCGACCAAGACAGCCGCCTGCTGCTCATTGCCGGCAAGCCGCTGCGCGAGCCCATCGTGCAGTACGGCCCGTTTGTGATGAACACCAAGCAGGAAATCTATCAGGCTGTCAGCGATTTCCAGTCGGGGCAATTCGCCCGCTGAAGATCGGCTGGGGCACACGCCCTCTCAGTCCGGCCTGCCAAGAGTTTGTGGGAGCGCCGCCCCCGGCGCGATGGTTTTGGAGTTTGTGGGAGCGCCGCCCCCGGCGCGATGGGGCGACTGATTGAGCACCGTGATTCATCCAAGGCCCCATCGCCGCGAGGGCGCGGCTCCCACAGGGGTGCGATGCCCAAGCATTGATGGCTGGCCCCGGTTCGCGCCAGGCGGCAGCGGTTGCTGCAGCACCCGGCCCGGCCAGGCCACTCAGGGGGCGTATTTCTTTTCGAGTGCGTCGAAAAAGGGCTTGCCCACCATCCGCTGACGCTCCTGAAAGGGCACCACCAGCGTCGGGTCTTCGTCGAGACGGCCACTGGCCTTGAGGTGAGACAGCGAGCGCTGCATCCCCAGCGCCGCCCCCTGTAGCGCGGCATTGGCATACAGGACGATGCCAAAACCCAGTTCGGCCAGCTCGGCTTGGTCCAACGCCGGGGTCTTGCCGCCGATGACGATGTTCATCAGCTGGGGCCGATCGAGCAGGCCTGGCAGGCGCCTGACCTCGTCGGCGCTTTCGGTGGCCTCCACAAACAAGATGTCGGCGCCCGCCTCGGCAAAACGCTGAGCGCGCTCGATGGCTGCCTCAAAGCCCTGGGTGGCACGGGCATCGGTGCGGGCAATGATCTGCAGATCCGGGTCGATGCGGGCATCGACCGCCGCCTTGATCTTGCCCAGCATGTCCTCCAGCGGCACCACCTCCTTGCCGGAGAAGTACCCACAGCGCTTGGGAAAGGTCTGGTCTTCGATCTGCAGGGCGTCGGCCCCGGCCCGCTCGAGTGCTCGTACCGTGTGCCTGACATTGAGCGCGTTGCCAAAGCCGGTGTCGATGTCCACGATCAGCGGGATCTCGACCGCATCGCGGATGGCGGCGGTGTGGTCGGTCAGGTCGCGCAGGCCCAGAAAGGCCAGGTCGGGCAGGCCATGGAACATATTGGTCATGCCCGCCCCGCTGAGGTAGACCGCCTCAAAACCGAGGTCGGCAATGGTGCGGGCGCTCAACGCATTGAAGGCGCCGGGCACCAGCAGGCCGCGGCGCTCATCAACGCGCTGGCGCAAGATTTTCTTGGTCGATGAACTCATCTGAAACCTCTGTCGGTTGAAGGCGCCGCGTGCGCGGCAAAAGGGGCCCAAGGCGGCAACCACCTGAACCCTCTGGGACGCCGCATTGTCGCGGCTGGCTGTCCCTGACGACCTTTGCCGCGCCAATTTGCAAGCAAGCATAACCTCATGCAAGTTTTGCATGGAGTTAAGGTTCCGATGACAGCGTGTTTTCAGGCTTGTCCATAGAATCCAAGCCTTTCTCGTCGCGCGCAGGCGCAAGCTGGAGCCTGCTCGGCGCCCGGCCGGCGATCCACCTGCCCACTTTTTCGGCTGTTTTTTCGTCCCTTGGATCGGGTTCAACCAGCAACACTGGCCATCAGCGTCATCCCGACAGCCGCCTGCCCCCGGTACAGACGGCCGCCGAGATCGCGTTTTTTAACTTCGGAGCTTTCCCATGAACCATCCCGCCATGCAAGGCCTGGACCTCCAGGTCCCGGCCCACGTCAAACACGCCCAGTTGATCGCTTGGGTGGCCGATATGGCCGCCATCTGCAAGCCCGCCCGCATCCACTGGTGCGACGGCAGCCAGGAAGAGTACGACCGCCTGTGCCAGCAATTGGTCGATGCCGGCACCTTCAAGAAGCTCAACCCGGCCAAGCGCCCGGGCAGCTTTCTGGCTTGGTCC
>JAXITB010000169.1:0-6150 GCA_034680305.1 Polaromonas sp.
ATGTGTCGCGGCGTTTTGGCCAAGTGGCCAAGCCGTCTGTTTAACGATTGATCGAGATTTCCCGACCATCACTCATGGCCAAAAAAATCGAAGCCGTCAAAGGCATGAACGACATCCTGCCGCCGGAATCGGCGCGCTGGGAATGGCTGGAAGACAAGGTGCGCTCCCTGATGGCGCGCTACGCTTACCGCAACATCCGTACGCCCATTTTGGAGCACACCCGCCTGTTCGTGCGCAGCATTGGCGAGGTGACCGACATTGTCGAAAAGGAGATGTATTCCTTTGAGGATCGCTCCGACAAGCATGGCGATGCCGACCACCTGACCATGCGGCCTGAGAACACCGCCAGTGTGGTGCGGGCAGTCACTGAGCACAATCTTCTCTATGACGGCGGCAAGCGCCTGTATTACATGGGCCCGATGTTTCGGCGCGAGCGGCCGCAGCGGGGGCGCTACCGGCAGTTTCACCAGATCGGCGCGGAGGCTCTGGGCTTCGCCGGCCCGGACGTGGACGCCGAGCTGATCCTGCTGGCCGCGGCCCTGTGGCGCGAGATTGGCCTGAGCGACTGGCGGCTTGAAATCAACTGCCTCGGGCAGCCCGAGGAGCGCGCCCGCCACCGGGAGGAGCTCATTGCCTATCTACAGCGCCACGCCGATGTGCTTGACGAGGAGGCGCGCCGGCGCTTGCTGACCAATCCGCTGCGTATTCTGGACACCAAAAACCCGCAGATGCAGGAGATGGTCAATCAGGCCCCCCGCTTGGTCGATTTTCTGGGCGCTGCCTCGTTGGCCCACTTTGAGGGCCTGCAGGCCATGCTCGATGCCAACGGCTTGCCCTGGACGCTCAACCCACGCCTCGTACGCGGGCTGGACTATTACAACCTCAGCGTCTTTGAGTTTGTCACCGACCGACTCGGTGCGCAAGGCACCATCTGCGCCGGCGGCCGTTACGACGGCCTGATCGGCCAAATGGGCGGCAAGAGCGCGCCGGCCGTTGGCTGGGCCCTGGGCGTCGAGCGGGTGCTCGAATTGCTCAAGGAGCAGGGCGCGCAGCCGCCCGAGCCGGTGCCCGACGCCTTTGCGGTGGTCCCCGAGGCCTCTGCGCTGCCCCAGGTGCTCCAGTGCCTGCAGGCACTGCGGGCCGCGGGCGTGAGTGTGCAGATGCACGCGCCAGCCGGCGGGCTGGCTGAGGGCATGGGCAGCATGAAATCGCAATTCAAGCGGGCCGATGCCAGCGGCGCCCGTTATGCCCTGATTTTTGGGCCGGACGAACTGGCTCAGGGCAGCGTGGCGGTCAAACCCCTGCGTGCCGGCCAGGGCGATGGGCAGCGCTTGCAGCCCTTGTCCGATGTGGCCGCCTGGGCGGGGCAGTTGCGTCTGGGAGCCTGAATGCGTTTGGCCCCAAGCCGGCCCCGGCGGTCCTGCGCCGCCTACAATCGCTCGACGTTCGGCAGGCTCCCGCAGCCTGCCTCCCCCTCTTAATACCGACCCCAGCGACCCCGGTCGCTAGCAGCCATGGCCAGCCAACTTGACCTCGAAGAGCAGGAACAGATCGACCAGCTCAAGCACTTTTGGAAGCGCTACGGCAATGCCATCACCTGGCTGCTGATTGCCGTCCTCGGTGCTTTTGCCGCCTTCAACGGCTGGCAATACTGGCAACGCAAGCAGGCCAGTGAGGCAGCGGTCATGTACGACCAGATCGAGGCGGCCGTGCAGGCCGGCGATATGACTCGGCTCGATCGTGCGCTGGCTGACATCAAGGAGCGCTATGCCGGCACCACCTACGCCCATCAGTCGGCTTTGCTGGCCGCTCGCACCTACTACGACAAGGGCAAGGCTGATCAGGCCAAGGCCGCGCTGGCCTGGGTGGTCGAGAAGGCCGGCGACGAGGGCCTGCAAGCGGTGGCCCGCCTGAGGCTGGCAGGCATCGCGCTGGAGGCCAAGGCCTATGACGAAGCACTGGCCCAGTTGGGCGCCAAGATGCCCGCCGAATTTGCAGCGCTGGCCGATGACCGCCGCGGCGACGTTTATCTGGCGCAGGGCAAGAAACCGCAAGCCCTGGCGGAATACCGGAAGGCTTATGCGGCCATGGACGAGCGCGCCGAATACCGCGCCCTGGTCGAGGTCAAGCTCAATGCCCTTGGGGTCGACGTGTCCCCGGGCGTCGTCGCCGAGGCCAAGAAATGATGCGCGCTGTCCTGGCCTGCTTGTTGCTGGCTTTGCTTGCGGCCTGCTCGACCGGCTCGCCCAGGCCCAAGCCCTTGGAGCTACAGGCTTTCAAGCCCACCTTGGCGCCGCGTCTGGCCTGGTCGGTGCGCCTGTCGGCGGTCGATTTCCCAATCAGTTTGCATGCTGCTGCCAACAGCGTCACCCTGGCTGTCAGTGATGGGACCGTGGTCGAGCTCGATGCGGGCACGGGCCGAGAAATCTGGCGTTTGGCCCTGGGCTCGCCCCTGGCTGCCGGCGTGGGCAGCGACGGCACGCTGGCCGCCGTGGTCACCCGCGACAATCAATTGGTCGCGCTCGGCGGGGGTAAGGTCTTGTGGCGCCAGCCCTTGGCCGCTCAGGCCTTTTCGGCCCCTCTGGTGGCCGGTGGCCGGGTCTTCCTGCTGACTGCAGACCGTGCAGTCAGTGCCTACGATGGGGCCAGCGGTCGGCGCCTGTGGGTTCAGCAGCGCCCTGGCGGTGAGCCTTTGGTGCTGCGGCAATCGGGCGTCATGCTGCCGGTTGGCGACACCCTGCTGGTGGGTATCGGTGGCCGTCTGTCCGGACTCAATCCGATCAATGGATCGGCCCGTTGGGACGCGCCGATTGCTACGCCGCGCGGAATCAACGAGATTGAGCGCTTGGTTGATCTGGTCGGGCCGGCGGGGCGGCAGGCCAAACTGGTCTGCGTGCGCGCCTTTCAGGCGGCTGTCGCTTGCGTCGATACCGATCGGGGTGCGGTCCAGTGGAGCCGTCAGGCCGACGGTCAGGTGGGCCTGGCCGCCGACGACCGTCTGCTCTTTGGTGCCGAAGCCGATGGCCTGGTACAGGCCTGGCGCCTGACCGATGGCGAGAAGGCCTGGAGCCATGATCAACTGCGGTTTCGTGACCTGACTGCGCCCTTGTTGGTGGGGCGTTCGGTGGCGCTGGGCGACTTGCAGGGCTATGTCCACCTGCTCTCACGCGATGACGGCACGGTGCTGGCGCGCATGAGCACCGACGGGTCGGCCATTGCCGCTCGGCCGGTACTGGTCGGCCAGACGCTGATCGTGGCCACCCGCAGTGGCGGTGTCTTTGGCTTTGTGCCGCAATGAAGACGGGCCGCTCCAGCCGTCCTGATCGTCTGCTCCGATGAAACCCGTGATCGCCCTGGTGGGCCGGCCCAATGTGGGCAAGTCCACCCTGTTTAACCGGCTGACCCGATCGCGTGACGCCATCGTCGCCGACCATGTGGGCCTCACACGCGATCGCCACTATGGCAATGCCCATCTGGGTAAGCAGGCATTCATCGTCATCGATACCGGCGGTTTCGAGCCGACGGCCGAGTCGGGCATTTACAAGGAGATGGCCCGGCAGACGAGACAGGCGGTGGCTGAGGCCGATGTGGTGATTTTTGTCGTCGATGCCCGCGAGGGCTTGTCGGCTCAGGACCACGACATCGCCAACTATCTGCGCAAGCTGGGCAAGCCCACGTTATTGGTGGCCAACAAGGCCGAAGGCATGAAGGCCGGCGCCCAACTGGCTGAATTCTTTGAGCTGGGCCTGGGCGAGGTGTTGCCGGTGTCAGCCTCGCATGGGCAGGGCGTGCGCAGCATGGTGGAAGCCGCGCTGGCCAGTTTGAATCTGCCCGAACTGGCTGACGACGAAGCGACCGAGACCGACTCGCTGACCGTCAAGTTGGCTGTGGCCGGCCGGCCCAACGTGGGTAAATCCACCCTGATCAACACCTGGCTGGGTGAGGAGCGGCTGGTGGCCTTTGACCTGCCGGGCACCACCCGCGACGCCATTGCCGTGCCTTTTGAGCGTGATGGTCAGCGCTTCGAGCTCATCGATACCGCCGGTTTGCGGCGCAAGGGCAAGGTGTTCGAGGCCATCGAGAAGTTTTCGGTCGTCAAGACCCTCCAGGCCATCGAAGACGCCAACGTGGTGCTGCTTTTGCTGGACGCCACTCAGGGCGTGACCGATCAGGATGCCCACATCGCCGGTTTCATCTTGGAGAGCGGACGCGCGGTGGTGCTGGCGGTCAACAAATGGGACGCGATCGACAGCTATCAGCGCCAGATGCTCGAGCGTTCCATCGAAACCCGCCTGCCCTTCATGAAGTTTGTCTCCCTGCACCGTATTTCAGCGATCAAGCGTCAGGGTCTGGGGCCCCTGTGGGCCTCCATCGTTCAAGCCCATGCGGCAGCGTTTCGCAAGATGTCCACGCCGGTACTTACCCGGCTGTTGCAGGAAGCGGTACAGTTTCAGCAGCCCCAGCGCTCGGGGATGTCACGCCCAAAAATGCGTTATGCCCACCAAGGCGGCATGAATCCACCCATCATCGTCGTGCATGGCAACTCGCTCGATCATGTCAGTGAGTCCTATAAGCGCTATTTGGAAGGGCGTTTTCGCAAGGAATTCGACCTGGTCGGCACCCCTTTGCGCATTCAGATGAAGTCGGCCCAGAATCCTTACGCTGACAAGTCATCGGATTGAACCGACAGCGCCCGGGGCCTGCGCTGTGGTAATGTGAGGGCCCTTCAACCATTTTTGAACACGGAGCATATCGTGAGCAATAACAAAGGCCAGCTTTTGCAGGATCCCTTTCTCAACACCCTGCGCAGAGAGCATGTGCCGGTGTCCATTTATCTGGTCAATGGCATCAAGCTACAGGGCCAGATTGAGTCTTTTGACCAGTATGTGGTGCTGCTGCGCAACACGGTCACCCAAATGGTCTACAAGCACGCCATCTCGACCATCGTACCCGGCAGGGCGGTGAACTTCGCTGCCTCCGAAGAAAGCCCGAGCGCCTGAGCTCCTTGGACGACTCTCGCAAGACGCCGCCTAAGGTGTTGCTGGTCGGCGTCGATCTGGGTTTGCCCCATTTCGACGCCGCCCTGCAAGAGCTGGGCTTGCTGGCGCAGACGGCCGGCCTGGCACCGGTGGCCCGGCTCAGCTGTAAGCGACGTGCCCCCGATGCCGCCCTGTTCGTGGGCAGCGGCAAGGCGCTTGAAATCAAGGCGCTGGCTCTGGAAACCGGGGCCACCGAGATTCTTTTTGACCAATCGCTCAGCCCGGCCCAGCAGCGCAACTTGGAGCGCAGCCTGGAAATGCCGGTCAATGACCGAACGCTCCTGATTCTGGAAATCTTTGCCCAGCGCGCCCGCAGCCATGAGGGCAAGCTGCAGGTGGAGCTGGCGCGGCTTCAGTACCTGTCGACCCGGCTGGTTCGCCGCTGGTCGCACCTGGAGCGGCAGACCGGTGGCGCCGGCGTGCGGGGCGGTCCGGGCGAAAAGCAGATCGAGTTGGACAAGCGCATGATTGGCGAGGCCATCAAGCGCACCAAGGAGCGGCTGGTTCGCATCAAGCGCCAGCGTCAGACCCAGCGCCGGCAACGTCAGCGGCGCGATGCCTTCGCCATTTCGCTGGTGGGCTACACCAATGCCGGCAAAAGCACCTTGTTCAATGCTTTGGTCAAGGCCCGGGCCTACGCGGCTGACCAATTGTTTGCCACGCTCGACACCACCACCCGGCAGTTGTATCTGGGGGGCAGCGAGGACAATGACCCCTCCGAGGGCCGATCGGTGTCCCTGTCCGATACGGTCGGTTTCATCCGCGACCTGCCTCACGGGCTGATCGATGCCTTCGAGGCGACCTTGCAGGAGGCGGCCGATGCGGATTTGCTGCTGCACGTGGTTGATGCTTCCAGCCCAGAGCACCCGCAGCAGATGGAGCAGGTGCTTCGGGTGCTCGCGGAAATCGGTGCCGATCAGGTGCCCCAGGTGCTGGTGTTCAACAAGCTCGATGCCATTGAGCCGCAACGCAGGCCGCGCCGGCGAGTCGACGTGGCCGAACTGCCCGAACCCGACGGATCCGGCGTCCGGCAGCTGGAGCGGGTTTTTGTCAGCGCCCACACAGGCGAGGGCCTGGCGGCATTGCGGCAGTTGCTATTGCGCCACGCCCG
>JAXITB010000170.1:0-6121 GCA_034680305.1 Polaromonas sp.
CCGCAATGCTTGAGCATGTAGGCCAGCCCAGGAGTCTGCTCGCGTGTGCTCAGCGGCACCGCGATGGCGCCCAGGCGCGCCGCCGCAAACAGGGTCACCACGAATTCAATGCGGTTGCCCAGCAGCATCGCCACCCGCTCTCCGGCTTTGACGCCGACAGCGGCCATGCCAGCGGCCAGCTCGGCCACCGCTGCAAGCAACTGGGCATAACTCAGGCGCTCGTCACCACACACCAGTGCGCAACGATCGGGGTCACGGGCAGCGGCCTGCTCGAGCATCTGATGCAGGCTGTGCGGGCGCTCGACAAAACACGGCTCCACACGATCGCCGTACAGCGACTCAAGTCGGATGGCAGCACCAGCCCGATGCCAATGGCTCGCGCGGGTGTCGGCACTCATGCGCGGGCCTCCCCGGCCTCTTGCGGCGTGGCCAGCGTCAGACCGTCCGGCCCGATGCTCAGATCGAGCAGCAACCAGATAGCGGCCTTTTGCCAGTGCAGGCCCGGATGCAAAGAGGCATACACCCCGCCGGGCAGGGCCTGAGGCAAGACAAACTTCAGGGCCCGCAAACCTGGCAGCTCGTAGCGCTGTACCGGCCCGGGCACAACGCGATTGAGAATCGGCTGCAGTCGCTCGGGGGTGAGCGCTCTGCACAGGGCCTCGTAGGCGGCCTGATCGCGCGCCACCAGAGACAGATCGAGCATGTCGCCCTTGTCGCCGGCACGGCCGGCCGCCATGTCGCCGACTCTCATGATCCCTGAGGCGCAGTGGGGGCTATCGGGCGCTTGGCGCCCTCAAGCCGCAGGTCAGACGCAGCGCAAGCAATCAAAGTATTCATGACAGGACCTTCGATGAATGAGCAATCGGTTGACGCTAGGATTGACGCCACACGATCTCGGTGGGCACATGGCGGTGTTCGATGAAGCCGTCGAGCACCTCGATGCGGGGGCGTTTTTCGCTGCGCACGCTGCTGCCGCCGGCCGGCCCCGAAAGCGTCATGGCATAGACCTCGTCCTCGATGATCTGGGCTTGTTCACCGTCGCGGCAACGGGCCGACACATGCACCCGCAACTCGGGCGCCTCCCGTGGCAGCGGCTGCGAGCCGGCGCGCAAAACCGAGCCAGCACCGACCAGGTCAATGGCAATGTCGCCGTCTGCCCAGTCGCTCAAGCGCAGGCGCAAGGCGCGCGCCATGACTTCGGCGCGTGCGCGGGCGCCGGCGCCGGCCAGGGCGATTTCGCAGTCCATGATGAAGCCCGGTCGGTCGACAAAGCCGGCGACCTTGAGCGTCGGCGGCGGGCCTTTGGCGCGCACGCCGCTCATGCGCACCCGGTTGTCACCGATGCGCTCAAAACGCACGCCACTGAAGTCAACGATCAGGTCGGGGGTGGCGTAATTCGAGGGGTCGTGCACCTCGTAGAGCAACTGCAGGGTGCAGGTCAGAGGGTCGACGATGCCAGGCGCGCCTGGCGGCAGGCCGATCTCGGCCGAACCGTCGGCCATGACGCGTGCCAGAGGATAGCCCAGACGCGCATACTGCTCGGCGCT
This sequence comes from Polaromonas sp., assembly GCA_034680305.1. Classification (GTDB taxonomy): domain Bacteria; phylum Pseudomonadota; class Gammaproteobacteria; order Burkholderiales; family Burkholderiaceae_C; genus Polaromonas. Next base: position 1,548 of record JAXITB010000170.1, read on the forward strand.
CAGCGGTGGCGGCAAACCCGCGCCAGCGATGGGCTCGTAGTTGCCCCCGGTGAGTTGGCCGCCGCACTCGAGCAGATGGCCCACGCCAATGGCCCCGGCCAGGGCCTCGTCGCCAGGCTGCAGGCGGTCGCGGGCGACGGCCGAAAACAGGGCCGAATCGGCCACCCGCCCAGCCACCACCACGTCAGCGCCCTGCGCCAAGGCATCGGCCAGGCTATGGCAACCGAGGTAGGCATGGGCACCCAGCAATGGCGCGCCAGGCTCTCGGCTCCACTGGATCTGCGCGGTGCGGTCGGAAACATCGTCACCCACAACGGCGGCCACCCGCAGACCGCGCAGACCGAGCTCACTGGCCAGACGGGCGATTTGCTCGGCCGCTGCCACCGGATTGGCCGCCCCCAAATTGGAGACGATGCGGCAGCCTGTTTCGCGGGCCACCGGCAGCAAGGGGGCCAGCCGCCGCCGCAAGCGCGGATCGAAGCCGGCCTTTGGGTTGTCGCGGCGCGCCCGGATGGCCGGCACCAAAGTGCGCTCGGCCAGGCACTCGAGCACCACCGCATCGACGCCAGCGCGCGCCAGCGTCACGGCGGGATCCACCCGGTCACCGGCAAAACCGGCGCCGGCGCCTATGACACAAACAGGTGCGGCCATTACAGTCCCATGTAGGAGCGCTGCACATCCGGGTCACGCAGCAGCTCGGGGCCGGTGCCGGTCTTGAGCAGCTGCCCATGCTCAATGATGTATCCCCGCTGACACATGTGCAGCGCATTGCCCACATTTTGCTCGACCAGCAGCACCGTCAGGCCTTTGGTGGCCACCAGCTTCTTGACCAGCTCGAACACCCGATCGACCATGATGGGCGCCAGCCCCAGTGAGGGCTCGTCAAGCATCATCAGCTTGGGCATGCCCATCATGGCACGGGCCACCGCGCACATCTGACGCTCGCCGCCCGACAGGCGGCCGGCCAGCTGCTTGCGCCGCTCGGCCAGGATGGGGAAGAACTCCATCACTTCATCGAGGTTGTGCTTCATCTGGGCACGCGCCTTGTCGTGATAGGCGCCCAGCTCCAGATTTTCAAGGACCGACATGAAGGGAAACAGGCGCCCCCCCTCGGGCACCATGATCAGGCCGCGCGCGGCGGCGGCATGGGCTGGCTCGGCGCTGACATCCGCGCCATCAAAAGTGATGCGGCCCGACTGCGCCTTCAGGTGGCCGGTGATGGTCAGCAGCAAGGTCGTCTTGCCGGCGCCATTGGCCCCGACCACCGAGACGATTTCGCCCCGATCGACGTGCAGGTCGATGTCATGGAGAACAGGCAGCTCGCCGTAACCCGAGCAGACCTTGCTGACGTTCAGGATGGTATCCATTGGTGCCCCTCGCCCAAATATGCCTTCACCACCTCGGGTGAACTCAAGATGTCATCGGCCGTGCCCTCAGCGATCAGCCGTCCTCGATCGAGCACGACGACCCGTTCGGAGAACGCGCGCACGACCTTGAGGTTGTGCTCGATGATCAGAAAGGTCAGTCCGTCTTCCGCATGCAGGCTGCGCAGCAGGTCGATGCAGCGACCCGTTTCGCTCTGGTTGAGTCCGGCCATCACCTCATCGAGCAGGACGATCTCGGGGCCCAGAGCCAACGCGCGCGCCACCTCCAGCCGCCGGCGCTCGCTGAGCGTCAGATCGCCGGCACGGCGCTTGGCGTGAGCGCCCAGCCCCACCCGGTTGAGCACCGCCATCGCATGGTCACGGGCATCGCCCAGGCGCGCATGCTGCAAAAAGGCGCCGACCATCACGTTTTCTAGCGCGGAAAGTCCAATCAGCGGCTTGACGATCTGGAAGGTGCGGCCCATGCCCAGCTTGGCCCGCTCGTGCGGCGGCAATTCGTTAATGACTTGCCCGCGCAGGCTGACCTCGCCGAAGGTCGGCGCGAGTTGCCCGGTCAACAGATTGAAATAGGTGGTCTTGCCTGCGCCATTGGGGCCGATGATGCTGACCACCTCGCCCTTGTTGACCGACAGCGAAACGTCATCGACGGCCTTCAGGCCCATGAATTGCTTGCTGGCACCCTTCGTCTGCAATAAGGCCTGAGCCATCACTGGTCTCCTTTCTTGCCCTTGATTTTTCGCATCAGGTCCTCGAACGCACCGACCACACCGCGCTTCATGAACAGGGCTGCGAGCACCATCAACAGGCCCAAGATGGCCAGATTCATGCCGGGCAGGGCATCGGCCAGTTCCGCGCGCAGGAAGTTCTCAAAGGGCACGATCAGGGCCGCGCCGAGCAGCGGGCCGGCGATGGTGCCCACCCCGCCAATGAGCGAGAGCAGGGCGAATTTCACCCCCACGTCCTGCAAGGTGAACAGCGTCGGCGGGTCGATGAAGCGCAGGTACATGGTGAACAAGGTGCCGCCAATAGCGGTCAGGGAGGCGCTCAGCGCCATGCCCTGGAGCTTGACCGCCAACACATTGATGCCCGAGGCGCGCGCGGCGTCCTCGTCCTCGCGCACAGCCAGCAGGTAGTAGCCCAGACGGCTGCGGCGCAGCCAGACGGTGATGGCCACCACCAGCGCGACAAACACGAACATCAGCACCGCATACTGCCAGCGCTCGCGAAAGATCATGTTGGCAAAACCGGCCTTGAAGGGAATCATGATGCCGCGCGGCCCGCCGGTGAAGGAGTCGAAATGGTTGGCCAGCACAAACGCCACCTCGTTGAAGGCCATGGTGGCGATCGCGAAGAAGGGGCCGCGCAGGCGAAAGGTCGGCCAGGAAATCAGCATCGCCACCAGCGCCGCCAGCACCGCTGCCGGCACCATGACCAGCCAGGGCGATAGGCCGTAGCGGGCCGTGGCAATGGCCGTGACGTAAGCACCAATGCCGAAGAACACCCCATGGCCCAGCGAAAACTGCCCGCCAAAGCCACCGATGATGTTCCAGGAGGCGGCCAGACCGCCCATCAGGTAGGTAAAAGCAATGATGTTGAGCCAGTAGGGGTCCTTGGCCAGGAACAACAGCGGCGCGCCGGCCAGGGCCATCAGCGCCAAATAACGGCCGAGCGCGGTGCCGCCGGACTGCAGTCCGGAAACCTCGGCGGCCACCTGCGGCGGTGGGGATTGACGGTCAGTTTTGTTCACGGAAACCCACCTCCTCAGCGCCCACCTGCCCCAGCAGGCCGGCCGGCCGAATGATCAGAACCACCAGAAAAATCAGGAACCAGATCGCATGGCGCAAGGCCGGATCGATGTAGTAGCCGGCCAGGGCCTCGACCACACCGACGATCAGCCCGCCCAGGTAAGCGCCCCAGACGCTGCCCAGGCCGCCGAGCACCACCACGGCAAAGGCGGCCAGTATGAAGTTACCGCCCACGCCCGGCGTGATGGAGTAAATCGGCGTGAGCATCACGCCGGCCAGACCCGCCAGCGCAGAGCCGATGCCAAATGTCATGAGGAAGGTTTTTTCCACATTGATCCCAACGGTGCGGGCGGCGCGCTTGTCCTGGGTCACGGCGCGTACCGACTTGCCCACCATGGTGCGGGTCAGCCAGAAATGCAGGCCGATGGTGATGGCTGTGGTGATCACGAAGGTCAGCAGCCGCACCGTGCCGATCTTGATGTCGCCCAGCTCAATCACCTGGGCGCCGAAGTCGCCACCCACGCTGCGCGCCTCGCCCCGGGTAAAGGCCAGCATGATGTTCTGAAAGAGCATCAAGAGGCCAAAGGTGGCAAAGATCTGCATGTTCGACTCGTTGTGGAGGGGCTGGATCACCAGACGCTGGATCAGCACCCCCAGCAAGCCCACCGCCGGCGCCACGATGAACACCGACAGATAGGGACTCAGTCCCAGGATGTTGTAGGCGTAGTAGCCCCCGTACATGCCGAACATCACCAGCTCGCCTTGGGCGAAGTTGACGATGCGCACCGTTCCAAAAATCAGGTTCAGGCCGACGCTGACGAGGCCGGAGACGCCCCCGAGCAACAGGCCGATCACCAGCACGTTCAATAGTTGGTCCATGATCTCCTCATTGGTTGTCGTCGCGCTTCTCAAACACTTCTCGCACACCGGCCACGCGCTGGCGCACGCCGGCCATCATCAGATCCCACTCCACGCCCGCGGTCACAAATCGGGCGCCCATGCTCACCACCTGCCGGACCAGCGCCGGGGTATGGGCCAGCCCCCCGGCGCCGGCCACCTTGCCATGGCGCTGGCAAGCGCGAATGACCCGCTCGTGGCAAGCCATCACCTCCGGGTGGCCGTAGTCGGCCGGCCGGCCCAGGGCGTCGCATAGATCGACCGTGCCGATGTGCAGGATGTCCACGCCCGGTACGGCCGCGATCTCGTCGGCCCGCTCAATCGCCTCGGGCGACTCAAGCATCACCACCACCGTGGTGGCGGCATTGAAGGCCTGTCGCAGCCCACGCGCATCGCTGCCGGGACGGTAGCCCACATGCGGCCAGTTGCCGGCTGCCGAGCGCTCGCCTTCGGGCGCGAACTTGCAGGCGCGCACGACGGCGCGGGCCTGCTCGGCGCTTTCCACATGCGGCGCAATGACACCCAGTGCGCTGGCGTCGAGCAGCCG
>JAXITB010000171.1:0-6109 GCA_034680305.1 Polaromonas sp.
ATCACCACCCCGTACTCGGCCCTGGCCAGCCGGCATGGGGTCAGGGTGGTGCGCGACATCGCCAAGAGCATCGATACCCGCGCCAAGACAGTCACGCTCGGCGGCGGCAACACCATCGGCTACGACAAGCTGATCGTCTCGCCTGGCATCGACCTTCAGTACGACAGCATCGAAGGCTTGCGCGCGGCCAATGCTTCGGGTCAGATCCTGCAGGCCTGGAAGGCCGGCCCTGAGACCATGGCCTTGCGCCGTCAGCTCGAAGCCATGCCCGACGGCGGCGTCTTTGCCATCACCATCCCCGAAGCCCCCTACCGTTGCCCGCCCGGCCCTTACGAGCGCGCCAGCGTGGTGGCCGGCTACTTCAAGGCCCACAAGCCGCGCAGCAAGGTGCTCATCCTTGACGCCAATCAGGACGTCACCTCCAAGGGGCCGCTGTTCAAGCGGGTCTGGAATGAGCAGTACAAGGGCATCCTGGAATACCGTGGCCAGCACAAGGCCACAGCCGTTGATGCCAAGGCCGGCGTCATCAAGTTTGAGATTCAGGAAGACGTCAAGGCGCAGGTGCTCAATGTGCTGCCGTCCATGCGTGCCGGCGCGATTGCGGTGCAGACCGGCCTGAATAACCTGGGCAGCAACCGTTGGTGCGGCGTCAACTACCTCAATTTCGAATCGACGGTGGCCAAAGACGTGCATGTGCTGGGCGACTCCATCCAGATCGCCCCGGGCATGCCCAAGAGCGGACACATGGCCAACAGCCATGGCAAGGTGGCTGCAGCGGCCATCGTGGCCGAGTTGGCTGGCTGGCCGATCAACCCGGCGCCCATGCTCACCAACACCTGCTACAGCTTCATTGACCCGAAGATGGCCATCCATGTGGCCAGCGTTCATGAGTATGTGGCGGCTGAAAAGACCTTCAAGACGGTCGCCGGCTCCGGTGGCGTGAGCTCCGGCCCGACCGAGCTCGAAGGGGTTTACGCCCTGAGCTGGGCGAGCAACATCTGGGCCGATACCCTGGCCTGATGATGAGTCCAAGCCCTGCCGACTGCTCGGTCAGGGCTGCTTTGCATGATTGAATCGGCGCCCGCCCTCTGGCAGCAGCTGCTGGCCAGTGCCCGGGTGCTGGTCGGCGTGCGTGCGGGTCGCTCCACCACCACCGAATTCGAACGGGTCGAACCGTCTCTGCGGGCGGGGGTGCAGGCGATCTCGCTGCAGGTTTTGCGCAACCTCGGCCTGGCCCAGGCCCTGCGGCAGCAACTGGCCCGCCGTGCGCCGCCGCCGCAGGCCGATGCCCTGCTGTGCACCGCCCTGGCCCTGCTGGCTGCCGACGAGCCCGCCTATGCACCTCATGCGCTGGTCAGTCAGGCGGTCGAGGCGGCCAAGCGCGACCCCGCCACGGTGCACCAGGCCGCCTTCATCAACGGTTGTCTGCGGCGTTTGCTGCGTGAGCGCCAGGCCCTGCTGGAGGCGGTGCGGGCGCAGCCCGAGGCCCGATTCAATCACCCGGCCTGGTGGGTTGAGCGCTTGCGGCGCGACCACCCCTTGCATTGGCAGGCCATTCTGGATGCGGCCAGCCAGCCGGCGGCCATCGCGCTGCGGGTCAACCCGCGCCAGATCACGCGCGAGAAGCTGCGCGCCGAGCTGATGCAGGCGGGCCATGCGGCCGAGCCGGTGGGCGCTGGCGGCCTGCAATTGGCCCGCTCTGCGGCCGTGGCCAGCTTGCCGGGCTATGCGCAGGGCTGGTTCTCGGTTCAAGACCCGGCCGCGCAGTTGGCCGCGCCGCTCTTGTTGGCTGGGCTGCGACCGGCCGGTGCGCGCCTGCGCCTGCTCGACGCCTGTGCGGCGCCGGGCGGCAAGACGGCGCACCTGCTCGAGCTGGCCGATGCCGATGTGCTGGCCCTGGAGATTGATGCGGGTCGGGCCCGACGCATCGAAGACAACCTGACCCGCCTTCAACTGAACGAGCGCGTCCGGGTGCAGGTGGCCGACGCCGCCCGGCCCGACGCCTGGTGGGACGGCCAGCCCTTTGACGGCATCTTGCTCGATGCGCCCTGCACCGCTTCGGGCATCGTCAGGCGCCATCCCGACGTGCGCTGGCTGCGCCGCCCACAAGACGTGGGCGCTCTGGCTCAGCAACAAGAGCGACTGCTGCAGGCGCTTTGGCCCCTGGTGCGACCGGGCGGGCGCCTGTTGCTGTCGACCTGCTCGGTCTTCAAGGCCGAGGGCCAGGAGCAGGCGCAGGCGTTTCTTGCACGCCACAAGGACGCGCAAATCCTGCCTTCGCCGGGCCATTTGCTGCCCGGTATCGATCTGCCTGCCCCCTTGATGCCGGACAATCTCGGCCGTGAGCACGACGGTTTTTTTCATGCCCTGTTGCAGCGCGCCGCGCCCTGAGCGCGCGGGCTGGCTTGGTTTAGGACGCTGGCTGGTCATGGCCCTGCTGCTGGTTTGGGGACTGTCCGTGGCCAGGGCGGCCGATGTGGCGCAATTGCGGGTCGAGCGCATCGAAGATGGCGTCTACCTCAGTGCCAACATGCGACTGGAACTCCCGCCCCCCGTGGAAGACGCCCTGCTCAAGGGCATTTCCCTCATCTTCGTGGCCGAAGCCGAGATCTACAAGGAACGCTGGTACTGGACCGACAAACGGGTGTCCCAGGCCAGTCGCAGCCTTCGCCTGTCCTTTCAGCCGCTGACCCGTCGCTGGCGCTTGAGCCAGGGCGCCACAGACGGCGCCGGGCAGGCCGGCCGAGTCAGCTTGAGCCAGCAGTTCGACACGTTGGCCGAAGCGCTGTCTGCTCTGGAGAACCTGGCGCGCTGGCGCATTGCCGAGGCGGCCGATGTTGACCCCGGCACCGCCCATCAACTGAGCTTTCGCTTCCGGCTCGATGTCGGCCAGTTGCCCCGGCCCTTTCAGATCGGCATCGCGGGCCAGAAAGACTGGCAGGTCGTGGTCGAGCAGCGCCAGCCGCTGCGTCTACAGACCCGGCGTCCGTCTGATTTGACCTCCGAGACCGTGCGGCCGTGAATCCGACCTCTGAGACATTCGACCCCCGCCTCAGTCGGGCCTGGCGCTGGGCCATCGGTGCCGGCCTGGGCGTGGTCGCTGCGCTCAGCCTGGTGCTCTTGTTCATGCTCGCCCAGGCCACTGGTAACCGCGAGCTCTACGAGCGCTACTACGCCATCTTGTTTGTGCTCAATGTCGCGGTGGCTGGCCTTTTGCTGGTCATCATCGTCTGGGCGGTGGTGCGCATGGGGCTGCGCCTCAAGCGAGGCAAGTTCGGCAGCCGCCTGTTGGTCAAGCTGGCGGCCATCTTTGCGTTGGTGGGCTTGCTGCCGGGACTGATGATTTACGTGGTGTCCTACCAGTTTGTCTCACGCTCCATTGAAAGCTGGTTCGACGTGCGGGTCGAAAGCGCGTTAGCCGCCGGCTTGCAACTGGGTCGGGCGACGATCGAGCAGGAGGCCTCGGACTTGGGCAGCCGCACCCGCTCGGCCGCTGCCCAGGTGGCGCAAGGCAGCGATGCCACCAGCAGCCTGGCCATCGAGCGCCTGCGCGAGCAACTCGGCGCGCGCGACCTGACGCTTTGGAGCGGGTCGGGGCAGTTGCTGGCCAGCGCCAGCGACACCCGCAGCCTGTCGCTGCAAGCGCCCGAGCGGCCCAGCGCGGCGACGATGCGCATGGCGCGCAGCCAGGGCGTGGTCACCCAGATCGACGGTCTCGATGAGGCCTCGCCCGCAGCCTCCGGGCAGGTGCCGCGGGCCCGGGTGCGCGCGGTGGCGGTGGTCAATACCGCGCAATTCGACCTGACCGGCGCTCCCCGCTACCTGCAAGCCACTGAAGCGCTCTCACCAGAGCTGGTGGCCAATGCCTTGGCGGTGCAGGAGGCCAATCGGGAGTACCAGGAGCGGGCCCTGGCGCGCAGCGGCTTGCGGCGCATGTACATCGGCACGCTCACCCTGGCCTTGTTCCTGGCTGTTTTTGGTGCCGTCTTGCTGGCGGTGATTCTGGGCACCCAACTGGCCCGGCCGCTGCTGCTGCTGGCCGATGGCGTGCGCCAGGTCACCCGGGGCGATCTGCGGCCCAAGGCGGTGCTGCAAACGCGCGACGAGCTCGGCGGGCTGACCCGTTCCTTTGCCGACATGACCCAGCAGCTGGCCGATGCGCGCAGCGCGGTGCAGGCCAGCATGAGCCAGGTCGATGCCGCCCGGGGCAGCCTGCAAACCATCTTGGACAACCTGACCGCCGGCGTGATGGTGCTCGACGCCCAGGGGCGCATCGTCTCCAGCAACCCCGGCGCCACCCGCATCCTGCGCGCCCCGCTGGCCGCGCAGACCGGCAAATTGTTGACCGAGGTGCCCGGCCTGCAAGCCTTTGGCGAAGGCGTGCAGGCGCAGTTCGAGTCTTACCTGCGCGAGCAGGCCGCCCACGGCCTGGAGCATTGGCAGCAGTCTTTCGAGCTCAACGCCGGCGCCATGGCTTCGCCCGACAGCACTGTGACCCTGATCGCCCGAGGCGCACGCATGCCCGGCACGCAAGACTGCCTGCTGGTGTTCGATGACGTCACCGACGTGGTCTCGGCCCAGAGGGCGCAGGCCTGGGGTGAGGTGGCCCAGCGTCTGGCCCACGAGATCAAGAATCCGCTGACCCCGATCCAGCTGTCGGCCGAACGGCTCGAGAAGAAACTGGCCAACAAGCTCGAGCCGACCGAGCAGCAGGTGCTGACCAAATCGGTCAAGACCATCGTCGATCAGGTCGACGCCATGAAGCGCCTGGTCAACGAATTCCGTGACTTCGCCCGCTTGCCGACCGCCGAACTGCGGCCGGTAGATCTCAATGCCCTGGTCAACGACGTGATGCAGCTGTACCCGCAAGACCAGGGTGGCGTGCCGATCCGGCTGGAGCTTGGGCCACAGGTGCCGCCTGTGCAGGGCGACCCCCAGCAACTGCGGCAAGTCATTCACAACCTGCTGCAAAACGCGCAGGACGCCCACGAGGGCAAGGTCTTTGAGCCCGGGCAGGCCGGCCCCGGCGTCTTGCTGCAGACCGAGTACTCGCCCGCCAGCCGGCGCGTGCGCCTGGTGGTGCGCGATTGGGGCACCGGCTTTCCTGACAACATCCTCAAGCGTGCCTTCGAGCCCTATGTCACCACCAAGGCCAAAGGCACCGGCCTGGGGCTGGCGGTGGTCAAGAAAATCGCCGACGAGCACCATGCCCGCATCGACATTGGCAACCGTGTCAGCGAGGGCGCGCTGCAGGGCGCCCAAGTCTCGCTATCATTCCCGGTTGAGTCACCCGCCTGAGGCAGGGCGCATCCGGTCAATACGCCATTCAGTCACGGGTTATCTACGGAAGCAGGTTCATGGCAAACATTCTGGTAGTCGATGACGAGCTGGGCATACGCGACTTGCTGTCCGAGATCCTCAATGACGAAGGGCATCAGGTCGAAATGGCCGAGAACGCGGCGCAAGCCCGCGCGGTCCGGCAGCGCCTGCGCCCTGATCTGGTGCTGCTCGACATCTGGATGCCTGACACCGACGGCGTCACCCTGCTCAAGGAATGGTCGAGCAGCGGTCAGCTCAACATGCCGGTCATCATGATGAGTGGTCATGCCACCATCGACACCGCCGTCGAGGCCACCCGCATCGGTGCCATGGCCTTCCTCGAAAAGCCCATCACCATGCAAAAACTATTGCAGGCGGTGGACCAGGGGCTCAACCGCAGCGTCCCCAAAAAACCACCCGCCAGCGTCTTGGCCGGCGTGGTCACCCTGGCCCAACCCGGTGTCGCCGCAGCCGCTACACCTGAACCCAAGGCCGACCTCGGCCCCCAGCCGATACAGAGTTTTTCGCTCGAAAAGCCCTTGCGCGACGCCCGCGACGAATTCGAGAAAGCCTACTTCGAGTTCCATCTGGCCCGCGAAGGCGGCTCCATGACCCGCGTGGCCGACAAGACCGGCCTGGAGCGCACCCACCTGTACCGTAAGCTCAAGCAACTGGGCGTCGACCTCAGCCGCGGCAAACGCGGCCACTGAGGCACCCGCGGGGCGTCCAAAGCCCTCTGCTATACTTGTACTCCTTGGCCCGGTAGCTCAGTCGGTAGAGCAGAGGACTG
>JAXITB010000172.1:0-6097 GCA_034680305.1 Polaromonas sp.
GCCCAGGTCTTTGAGCACGCGCTCGACCCCATCTTGTGTGAGGGCCTCTTTGTCGCGGGTCTGCGAGGCGGCCAGCACGAACAGGTTGTCGCACTGCTTGTCTTTGATCAGGGCCTGATGCAAATTGGCCTCGCCGTGGATCACGTTGATCAGGTCATAGACCACGCGTCGCTCGCAACCCATGATGAGGTCCAGATTGCGCAGGCCGACGTCGAAGTCGATGACGGCCGTCTTGTGGCCGCGCAGGGCCAGGCCAGAGGCAAAGCTGGCGCTGGTGGTGGTTTTGCCCACGCCGCCCTTGCCTGAGGTCACCACGATGATTCTTGCCATGAGGGACAGTCCTTTGAGTGTGCTTGAGTGAAAAAAATGCGTGCGGTTTATGCCAGCGCGTCCATGACGAGCTTGTCACCGTCTTCGTTGGAAACCAGTCGGACCATGGCGGCCTTGCCGCGCACTTTGTCGGGCAAGGGCACTTCGCTGGTGCGGTAAATGCCGGCAATGGAGACCAACTCGGCCTCCAGGCTGTGGGCATAAATGCGGGCCTGGCTGTTGCCCCGCGCCCCGGCGATGGCCTTGCCGCGCAAGGGCGCGTAAACATGGATGCTGCCGTCGGCGATCACCTCGGCACCGGCATTGACCATGGCCAGCACCACCAGATCACGGCCACGGGCATAGACCTGCTGGCCCGATCTCAGGGGCTTGTCGATCAGCAGGGCGCCCAAGGGCGCGGGCTCGCTGGTCTCGGCCGGTGCGCTGGGCGCTGGCGCAGCATTCGTGGCCGGCGCGGCCGAGGCAGAGGGCAATTCTGGGCTGGGCGCGCCGGCCGCGACCACCCGAGCGTCGGGCGCATGAAGCAGGCCGAGCCTTTGTGCGGCAGCGGTTTGATCGGGGCTGGCGCCGCGAACGGCGACGGGCTTGACCTTGTAGGGCACCAGCATGTCGAGCAGCCCGGGAAAGTCTATTTCGGGTTCAGGATCACCATTGCGCCGGGCAGCCACCATGGCCAGGGTCAGGTCGATCAGCAGCGGGTCGTTGTCAAAGAAGTCAGGCACATCGCCAAAGCGACGGGTCAGCTCCTGGGCAATCGCGTTCAAATCGGTGGAGCGCAGCATCAGGGCCACCAGTGGCAGGTTGGCGCTTTTGATGTCCAGGCTGGCCGGAGCTTGGTGGGTGGCCCGATGGGTGTCGTTCATGAGCTCTGGTTGCGCGGGCCGAGGGGGTGTTGGAGGGCAGGGCCGAAATGGTTTTCTCAGCCGTTTGAAAGTTTAACAGTGGGGCGGCCCGTGTGGGCATGCCTGCCGCGAGCTCGCTCACTGCGTCGCGTGTTTGGCCCAGGTGATTTCGGCGGCCAGTGGGGCGTGGTCTGACAGGTGCGACCAGGGCTTTCTGGGCAGGGCCAGCGGGCGGTGGCTGAGCGCCTGGGCCACATAGATGCGGTCCAGGCGCAGCAGGGGCATGCGGGCAGGAAAAGTCAAGGCGGCTCGGCCATGCGCGTGGACGAAGACCTCTCGCAGGCCCGCGCCGCGCTCGAGCGGATCGTGGGCCCGTCGGCGCCAGTCATTGAAGTCGCCGGCCACCACCAGGCGGGCGCCGGTGGGCATGTCTTGGCGGACCATGTCGCACAGCATCTGGATCTGCCGCCTTCGATGCGCCTCGAGCAGCCCCAGGTGTACACACACCGCGTGGACCTGGCCGAGCGCGCCGGGTAATTCCAGCACGCAATGCAGCAGGCCCCGCCGCTCTGGGCCGGCAATGGAGATGTCCCGGTTTTCAAAATGAGAGATCGGAAACTTGGACAGCACAGCGTTGCCGTGATGTCCCTCGGTGTACACCGCGTTGCGGCCATAAGCGTATTGCGGCCAGATGCGGTCGGCCAGGAACTCGTAGTGTGGTGTCGCTGGGTAGTTGGCGTAGCGGTCGGCGTGCCCGGCGTGGCTGCCCGCCACCTCTTGCAGGAACACCACATCGGCGCCAACGCCGCGGACGGCTTCACGCAACTCATGCAGCATGAATTTGCGATTGAGCGCGGTAAAACCTTTGTGGATGTTGACCGTCAGGACCTTGATTGAAAACGCGCCCTGCTCCGCCGTGCTTTTGGCGGCAGTCGCACGCAAGCGCTCAAGGGCAGTGGCGGCAGACGAGGGCATGGTAGCGGACAAGGGTTTCGGCGGGCCTGGATGGGTGCGAAGCGGACTGGGCATCATCGCAGCCCGGCTGTAGCCGCAGTGCCCATTTCTTATACTGGGGCCGATTCACGGAGACTCAAGATGCTGGAACTGTTGCTGGGCCTGTTGTTGTTCCTCGGGGTGCACTCGGTTCGCATCTATGCCGATGCTTGGCGCACCGCCATGATCGAGCGCATCGGGCCGCTGGCCTGGAAGGGCGCTTATGCGGTCGCCTCTTTGCTGGGCTTTTGGCTGCTGATTCGTGGCTGGGGCCAGGTCCGAGTCGAACCGATGGTGCTGTGGGCCACGCCGGTGGCTTTGCGTCACCTGGCGTCTGTGCTGACCTTGCTGGCCTTCATTTTGTTCGTGGCCGCCTACGTGCCCGGCAATTCAATCAAGGCCCGACTGCGTCACCCCATGGTGCTGGGCACCAAAACCTGGGCTTTGGCCCATTTGTTGGCCAACAACACCTTGGCCGACTTGTTGCTGTTCGGCACCTTCCTGATCTGGTCGGTGCTGCTGTTTGTGGCCTCGCGCCGGCGTGACCGGCGCGAGCAGCTGGCCGTTGTGCCGGGCCGCATGGGCCCGACCGTGTTGACGCTGGCCCTGGGGCTGATCACCTGGGCCGCCTTTGCCTTCTGGCTGCATGCGGCGCTCATCGGCGTGCGGCCCCTGGGCGGCGCGGCCTGAGGGCCTGATCAGCCGCGGCCGTGTCGGCCGTGGTGTCCATGCATGCCGTGTTCGCCCCGCTGGGCCATGTGTTTGCGGGTCTCGTCGTCGAACACTTTTTTCTGTTCGCTGGTCAAGCTGGCATAGAAGGCCTTGCTGGCCTCGCCACGGCGGTCCATTTGGGCATTCATCTCGGTCTGGCGTTGCTGGCGCAGCGCCTTCATGCGGTCGATGCGCTCGGGGGTGCTCAGTTTGGCGACCTCACTCCAGTCGGGGTGGGCGGGCCGCTGGGTTGGCATGGCCATGGCTGAGGCAAAGGCCGTCCAGGCCGGCCCTTGTTCGGCAGACAGTTGCAATTTCGCTTGGAGTTCTTGCAGGTGTTGCTGGTGACGGGCCTTCATGCCGGGCATCATCTGGCCATGCATGGGGTGCGCTCCGGCTGGCGCAGTCGCTGCAGGCGCGGCGCTCTGGGCCCAAAGTGACGGGCTGGCCAGGGCGGTGGCGAGCAGCCAGGTGGCGCTGTGGCGCAGGAGGGTGGGGTGTGTCATGGGGGCTCCCTTAATCGGTCCGCCACGGGGTGCGGCGGTGGATGTCAGTGTCTGCCCCGGGTGTGTCTGTCTTGTGCGGCGGCTGTGAGGTTTTGTAAAGCCTGGGCAAAGACGGTGGCGGCGTTTAAGTGGCCTCGACCCCATAGCCCTCTTCAGCGATGGCCTGAGCCAGTGTCTGGCGCGCCAGTTCGCTGTTGACCTGCACCCGCCGGGCTTGGCGGTCGATGTTCACCTGGGCTTTGGGGTCCAGGCGCTGTAGGGCTTGCGTGACGGCGCGCTCGCAGTGGCCGCAGGTCATGCCGGTGACGGTGAAAACTTGGTCCATGAAAACCACCTTTCGCTGAAGTGATGTCTGTTGGGGCGCGGGCCGATGACGGCCAGCCGTGCCATCTTGCGTCCAGCGCCGGCAGGCCGCTTGACGGGCATCAAGGAAAGCGCGATTGTCGACCTGCAGCCAGACGTTCAGATCATTCAGGCATTAAGCTGCTTCCCATGAGTCATCCCTTGCTCGCTTCCACGACGGTCAACCCGGCGCCCGCCGATGAGCTGGCCCACATCGATTTGGGCGTTGAGGGCATGACCTGTGCGTCGTGTTCCACGCGGGTGGAGCGGGCCCTGAAAAAAGTGCCTGGGGTCAAGACGGCCAGCGTCAACCTGGCCACCGAATCGGCGCGAATACAAGTCTCAGCGGCCGAGTTGGCGCCCTTGGTGCCGGTCTTGCGACGGGCGGTGCGGGAGGCCGGTTACGGCGTGCGTGAAAGCGCGGGCCCCCCATCGGCGGCGCCCCTGTCGCCATGGGCCGGCTTTGCCCCGGTGGCCTGGGCGCTGGCCTTGTCCCTGCCTCTGGTCCTGACCATGTTGGGCGATCTGGTGGGGCAGCACTGGATGTTGCCGCCCTTGTGGCAGTTTCTGCTGGCCACCCCGGTGCAGTTCATTTTGGGGGCGCATTTTTATCGGGCCGCTTGGCAAGCGGTGCGGGCCGGCACCGGCAACATGGACCTGCTGGTGGCGGTGGGCACGACGTCGGCCTGGGGTTTGTCGATGTGGCTGTGGCTGGCCGCACCGGTGCATGCCAGCCACATGCCGGCTTTGTATTTCGAGGCCTCGGCCGTGGTGATCACCTTGGTCATGTTGGGCAAATGGCTGGAGCTGCGCGTCAAGCGACAGACCACCTCGGCCATTGCCGACTTGCATGCGCTGCGACCGCCCGTGGCCCATGTGGTGCTTGGCTCGGGCGATACGGTGGATGTGCCGGTCGCCGAGGTGCTCTTGGGCGATGCGGTGGTGGTGCTACCGGGCGAGCGGGTGCCGGTCGATGGGGTGGTCAGCCAGGGACGCAGTCAGCTCGACGAGTCCATGCTCACCGGCGAGCCGCTGCCGGTGGTCAAGGAGGAGGGCGCCAAGTTGACCGGCGGCAGCATCAACGGCGACGGCCGCCTGCTGATGCGAGTCACAGCGGTGGGCGGCGATACGGTGCTGGCCCGCATCATCGGCCTGGTGGAAGACGCGCAGGCGGCCAAGGCCCCCATTCAAAGGCTGGTCGACCGCGTGGCTGCGGTGTTTGTGCCGGCGGTCATGGTTTTGGCCCTGCTCACCGGCTTGGGCTGGCTGCTCAGCGGCGCCCCCTTGGAGCTGGCCGTGGTGCGGGCCGTGGCGGTCTTGGTGATCGCCTGCCCATGTGCGCTGGGGCTGGCCACGCCGGCGGCCATCATGGCCGGCACCGGCGTGGCGGCCCGGCACGGTATCTTGATCAAGGATGCGCAGGCGCTGGAGTTGGCCCACCGCGCCCGGGTGGTGGCTTTTGACAAGACCGGCACCCTCACCGTGGGCCAACCGCGCCTGATGGCTTTTGAGGTTGTGCCCGGGGCCGATCGGGCTGCCCTGTTGGCTGTGGCGGCCAGTTTGCAAAGCGCCAGTGAGCACCCCCTGGCCCGGGCGGTGGTCGCTCAGGCGCGTGCCGAGGGTCTGAGCCAGACCGACCCGGAGGATTTGCAGGCGGTGCCCGGGCGCGGTTTGGAGGGCCGGGTGGGCGGGCATGTTTACCGGATCGCCAGCGGGCGCTGGCTCAGCGAGCTGGGTGTGCGCTTGGGGGCGTGGTCTGAGCGAGCCGAGCAGCTGGCCCAGGGCGAGGGTGCCACCTGGTCGGCCTTACTTAGTCAGGGGGGCGCTGCGGCAGACCCTTGGCGCTTGCAGGCCCTGCTCGCTTTTGCCGATGAGCCCAAGCCCGGGGCCAGCCAGGCGCTGGCCGCGCTGCGCGGACGCGGCTTGCGCGTCATGATGATTTCGGGCGACAACCGGGCAGCGGCGCTGGCCATGGGCGCCCGCCTGGGTTTGCGCCCCGAGGAGGTCTTGGCTGAGGTCTTGCCAGCCGACAAGGCCGCCACGGTGCAAGGGCTCAAGTCGCAGGGCGCGGTGGTGATGGTCGGCGACGGCGTCAACGACGCGCCGGCGCTGGCCGCGGCCGACGTCGGCATGGCCATGGGCACCGGCACCGACGTGGCCATGAATGCCGCTGGCATCACGCTCATGCGCGGTGACTTGGCGCTGGTTGGGGCGGCGCTGGACATTTCTCATCGCACGGTGCTCAAGATCCGCCAGAACCTGTTCTGGGCCTTTGCCTACAACGTGGCTGGCATTCCCTTGGCGGCCATGGGCTACCTCAGCCCCATGTTGGCAGGCGCGGCCATGGCCTTGTCGAGCATCAGCGTGATGAGC
>JAXITB010000173.1:0-6062 GCA_034680305.1 Polaromonas sp.
ACGCTCGAGCCCAACACCTACTTTGCCAAGTTTCCGCCGGCCCTGCCCGAGGAGGACCTGGCCTATGCCATGCTCGACCGCATCAGCGAGCGCACCGCCGAGCAGGGCCTTGAGCGCTACGAAGTGTCGGCCTATGCCCGTGACGGACACCGCTGTTGGCACAACCTCAATTACTGGCGCTTTGGCGACTACCTGGGCATTGGGGCCGGTGCGCATTCCAAGCTGAGTTTTGCCCACCGCATCGTGCGCCAGGTGCGGGTGCGCGAGCCACGTCTTTATATGGAGCGGGCGCTGCAGGGCCAGGCTCTGGCCCAGGAGCAGGAGGTCGGGCGAAATGACCTGGCTTTCGAGTTCATGCTCAATGCCCTGCGCCTGCCCGAAGGTTTCGCCCCTCAGGATTTCACCGAACGCACCGGCCTGCCGCTGTCCCTGATTGAAGGCGCCTTGGCGCAGGCGCGTGCGCGCGGCTGGCTGCAGGCCGAATCCACCCACATCCGACCGACCGTGCGCGGGTTTGATTTCCTCAATGATCTGCAGGCTTTGTTCCTGCCCGACACTCCAGCATCATGAGTTCCGACGCTTGGATCATTCTTCTCGTCTCCGGTTTGTTCAGTTTTTTGATCGGCGCCTGGCTGCGCCGATTGATGAACCGCCGCCGCTTCGAGCGCAGCCAGCAGGCCATGGCGCAGATGCGTGCGGCCATCGCTGAGCGGGATCGCAACGCGCCGGCATCACACAACAAGGCCAAGCGCCGCCGTCAGCAGCGCGCCCGTCAGCCCGGCGATCAGGAAAGTTAGTTTTCGCTCACTTAATTGACGGCGCACGGTATTGCGCATCAAGGGCCTTTGTGGCTGGTGTCCGTCCGGATCGCTGAGCCGGGAACGGATCTTGCAGGAAATGGCTCCTGTCGAATTTCCGTCCACCTGAGCCGCGCCTTTGGGCGCCGGGATGATTGCCGCCATGACCGTTTCGCCTGCTGCACAGCCGATCACACGGGTGCCCGACTCCCCAGAGCGGGTCTCGGGGGCGTCCGCGCGTGCGAGCGGGCGCAGTGGACCGTCAGGCTCTTTTGCACAGACTCTCGCCCAGGTGCAGGCCCCGAGCCAGGACGCCATCAGCGAAGTGCAGGTGCGGCCGGGCGATACCCTTTCGGCCATCGTGTCCCGCCATCTGAAGGCAACCCAGCCTCAGCTCTCGGCCAGCCCGGCACAGTTGTTTCAACTCGCTGCAGGGGTCGCCCGGGAAAACGCCATCGCCAACCCGAATCTGATCTTGCCCGGCCAGGTCATTGACGTCTCTGGCCTGGAGTCCAAGGCGTCGGCGCTGCTGCAGGGCTCGGCCACATGGGTGGGCAGGCCTGTACCCGTGGCGCCGCCCGCGGCCATGCAGGCGATGCCCGCCACAGAGGTGCTGCCTGCCAATCTGGTCCCGGCGCCCGCCCCCTTGGCCCCCGTCGGCCGGCCCGCGGCTTTGTCGGCCGCCAGTGCCTTTCTGGTTCGTCACGCGCAGGCGGCCCAGCGGGTCCAAGCCACCAGCGGGATCCCAGCGACCTATATGTTGTCGCAGGCCGCGCTGGAAACCGGCTGGGGACGGCAAGAGATCCGCGCGCCTGACGGTCGCAACTCCTTCAATCTGTTCGGCATTCGCGCCGGCGGCAATTGGCGTGGGCCCACGGTGCAGGTGTGGACCACCGAGCACATCAATGGCACGACCCAGCGCATGCTCGGTGAGTTCCGCGCCTATTCCAGTTACGAAGAATCGTTTGCCGACTATGCCCGGCTCATCGGCCAGCAGCCACGCTACGCGCAGGTGATGCAAAACCTCGGCGATCCGATGGCATTTTCTTCGGCCCTGCAGCGTGCCGGCTATGCCACTGGCCCGCGTTATGCCAGCGCCCTGGCTTCGGTGATCGACACAACCCATCGATTGCAGGGCACCATTCCTGAGGTCCAGGCGGCCCTGAGCTCACCGGCGCAGGCGCCTATGGTGGTGGCACAAAATGCCGAGGCGCTCATGCCGCCTGCGGCTCAGGCCCTGCAACTGCGTTGGGCGGCCATCGCGCCCATGCCCGCCAGTGCCCAAGCCGCCAGCGCCGCCCGCATGGCACGCCAGGGGGCTTACGCCTCGCTCGATTCGCCGCCCATCCCTTGAGCCACCTGCCGGGGCCGGTGGCGCAAGGCCTCCCAGGCCAGTGGAATCAGACCGCAGGCCAGCACGGCCACCCCGACCAGGGCCCCCAGGCCGGTGTAGACCAGGCTGGACCAGAGCATCCATGCGGTCACCGCGATGAAGCCCAGGGGCAGCCACGGGTACAGGGGCACTTTGTAGGGCCGGTGCAGGTCCGGGTAGCGCCGTCGCAAGATGATCAGCGCCAGCCCGACCATCAGGATGAAGCCCCAAAACACCGGCGCGGTGAATTCGACCACGGTCTCAAAGCCTTGCTGCGTGACGATGGCCAGGCCCACCACGGCCAGCGCCACCAGCATCTGCAGGATCAGGCTGTTGCGCGGGTGGCCCGAAGCGTGCCAACGGCCCAGCCAGGAGAAGGTGCGAAAGTCCTGACCCATAGCAAAGGCGCTGCGCGCACCGAAGATCATGGTGGCGTTGAGCGAGTTCAAACACGACAGGATCACGATGACGCTAAAGATCATGGCCGAGCCCTTGCCGAAGGCCAGCATGAAGACATCGGAGGCCACCGCGCTGGACTGGGCCATGCCGCTCAGGCCCAGGGCATTGAGGTAGGCCAGGTTGGCCAGCAGGTACAGCACCGTCACGCCGCCCAGGCCCCAGATCAGCGCCCGGCTCATGCCGCGCCGCCCGTCCTTGATTTCAGAGGACAGGTACGACACCTCGTTCCAGCCGCCAAACGTCAGCAGCACGAAAACCATGGCCAAGCCATATTCATTGCCCCCGCTCTGGCGCTCGATCAACTGGCCCATGGACTCGATCCCGTTGATCGAAAAGCCCGCGTAGACGATGGCCAGGATGCCGATCACCTCCAGCACGGTCAGTGCGTTTTGCATGCGCGTGCTTTCGCGGATACCCAGCAGGTTCAGCGCGCTGGTCGAGACAATGGCGACCATGGCCCACAGGTAATTGGAATAGGGCCCCAGCGGCCAGATGGTCGTCAGGTAGTCCCCCAGGGTGATGGCCAGGATGGCGATCGAGCCGGTGATGATCACCGTGCTGCGCGCCCAGGCATAAAAGAAGGCGATGTGCTTGCCAAAGGCGCGTGAAAGATAGTGGTATTCGCCGCCCGCGCTCGGGTGACTGCTGGCCAGTTCGGCATAGCACAGCGCGCCGGCCACCGAGATCAAGCCGCCGATGAGCCAGACCAGCAGAAACTGCGGCACGCTGCCCATGTGAGCGGCCACCACGGACGGGGCTTTGAAGATGCCAGCGCCGATGACGGTGCCCAGTATCAGGCAGACGACGTCAAGGGTGGAAAGGGTGCGCTGTGGCCCGTCACTAGAATGCATGAAACCCTGTTTGGTGGGGCGATGATCGCAATCGTTGTTTTTCTCGTGTTGACCTTGGCGTCCCCCTGTTCGGCGAGCCCGCGCGAAACCGAACATTTCTTCAAGACCTCTGACCGCGTCAGCCTGCATTATAAAAATGTCGGGCAGGGTCAACGCACGCTGGTCTTCATTCCCGGCTGGTTAATGCCCGGCGAGGTGTTCAGGTATCAGTGGGCTGACCTGGGCAGCGATTACCGCGTGGTGGTGCTCGACCCGCGGGGCCAGGGTCGCTCGCAGATCAAGGTCAAGGACATGTCGGCCGCCCGGCGCGCCCGCGACATTCATGAACTGCTGCGCCACCTCAAACTGACCGACTATGTGCTCATCGGCTGGTCCTTGGGCGTGATGGAGGTGCTGGAGGCCACCACCAACCATCCCCTGGAGGGTTTGCGGGCTCTGGTGCTGATCGACAACTCGATTGGCATGGGCCCGGCGCCAGCCGCCGCGGCTTCTGCGCGCTCGGGCGCGTCGAGCCGGCCCATGGGTCGTGGGCCGTTTGGCCGTTATGCGAGCGAATTTTCACGCGCGATCTTCAAACGGCCGCCCGCCGATGACTTATTGAAAGCCGTGGAGCGCTCGGCCCGTCAGCTGCCGCCGGCAGTGGCCTGGCGCCTGCTCGACAAGCCGCACCCTCGCACCTATTACAAGGCGGCGGTGCTGGCCCGTGACCTGCCCCTTTGGTATGCCATCACGCCGCGCTACAGCGCACAGGCCCAGGAGCTCCTGCACACCAGGCCGCAGGCCACGGTCACGGTGTTTGACGACGCCGGGCATGCCCTGTTCGTCGACAGCGCCGAGGCCTTCAACGCGGGCTTGCGTCAGTTCTTGCTGCAGCTACCTTAAGCGGCCCTCACAGCCGCAACCACTTGGCGTAGGCCTTGGCCATTTCCTGATAGCCCAGCGGCGTCAGGTGAATCAGGTCGCGCGCCATCCAGGGCGGGTTTTTCTTCATCAACTCGTAAGCTCCACCGGCCTTGCGCATCTCCAGCGACATGTCCCAGGTCACGCATTGGTGGCGTTCGCCCACCTCGCGCTGGATGCGAGTGGTTTCCATGTGTCGCTGCGGAAAGGTTTTGAGGTCGTAGCGGGTCTGCACCACCTTGCGCGTCTTGCCGTTCTTGCCTCGGATCACCGAGCGTACCTTGCTGCTGGTGACCCGATCGCCCGGCGGGATCAGCACGCACATGGCCTGCGGCATGGCCTGGCGCATCGACTCCAGGGTGGCTTCGAATTTGCGCCGGTATTCCACGGGGTCCCACTGCGCGCCGGTGACGTCGTTGGTGCCGTAGGCCAGCATCACCAATTCATAGGGGCGCTGCTGGGCCGCCTGTTGCATCAGGTCGCTGCGTACCGTGGTCCAGAAGGTGCCTGATGCACCGGCGATGCCGAAGTTGTCGAGCACCACCCCGCGCTCGGCCTCGGCGTATGCGCCCAGCAGCGTGACCGTTTCGCGGGCCATCAGCCTGATTCGGCTGATGCCGTTGGCCGCTTGGATCTGAAACGAGCCGACGGCCAATGGCCCGCTGGTGTCGATCAGCCCGACCAGCACATCGTCGACCATCAGATCCAGAGTGCCCGCCTCGGGCTGGCGCAGGTAATGCACCGTGACGCTGCGCACTGTGGCGCCAGTGGCGCTGCCTGGATCGATTTCGATGGCGGCACCGGCTTCGCGGTTGCTCATGGCGAACAGGCCGAGTCCGGTCGCCAACGGTGCAGACCCGGCCGCCCGCGGCGCCAACTCGTGCTGCCAGCGTCCCTGCTTGCACAGCGCATGGACCGGCAGCCGGATGCCCGGCAGACCGTAGAGCAAGTTCATGTGGCCGGCACCACCGGCACCGTAGCGGCCCTGCCATTGCTTGCGCAACTCGCCGACAAAAAATTCAGCCGCCATGTGGCTGCCGCCCCAGACCCCGATGCGAGCGACTCGTTGGCTGGCGATGTCGCGGATGCGCTGGTGCATCACTTGCAGCCACTCCTCGTGGGGCATCCCCTTGCGGATGTCTTCGAGCGTGGGCGCGGGCAGGGCTTCCAGGCGCAACTGTTTTTCTTGCTGCTCGGTCAGCGGCAACTCTTCCTCGTCCGAGCCGGCCGGCGCTGCGCCGCCTTCGGCTGGGCGGGGGCTGACCTGAGGCGGGCGAGGTGGCGCAGCGCAGCGCAGGGCGCTCAGGCTCCGGCCGCCCGGCACCGAAAAAATCTGGTGCAGGGGCGCCAGGATGGGTGCAGCAGCCGTACCGGACACCGAGGGGGTCGGCACAGGCTCCGTGAGGCTCGCAGGTGCGGCCTCCTGCGAATTGCCGAAGCTGGCCCAGGTGAGCCAGGTCAAGGCCAACAGGGGCCGCCACACCGCCGCTCGCATCATTTTGGAGGGCACCGCATCAAGCTTCATTGCCCCCTCCGGTGTTGTTCATAGCCATGCAGCAGCGCGTCAGACAGGCCTTGTCCGACGCGGTTCAGGCCTTTTTCGGTCAGGTGCATCAGATCGGTCCAGGCCAGTCCCTGCTCAAGCCAGCGGGCGAAGGCGTTTTGCCCGCCCATGAAGTCCCA
>JAXITB010000174.1:0-6049 GCA_034680305.1 Polaromonas sp.
GTCTTGGCCAAGTGCTTGTCAGCACGCTTGCCAGACAGAATTTCGTCGCCGAGGATGAGGAGGGTGAAGGTGGGGGACATGGGGTCAAGCCAGCAAAAGACGCCATGGCGCCGGGCGCACCGAGTTTATCGAGGCAATCGGGTTGGCCGCTAATGGCGATCAAGGCGCGGGAGGTGGCGCCACCGGCTCGCTGGCCGCAGGGGCAGGCTGCCCCTGTGAGGGCAAGGGCTGGCTTGCAGCGTCCTGGGCCGTCGCCATGACCACCGGTCTGGCCCGCAGTTTTTCAAGCATGGCCAGGCAGTAATGCGCAAACCAAAGCGAAGAAAAAGCGAACACCAGGGTGTAGACCCAGATGGCCAGGGGCACCAGCACCGGTGCCATGGCGATGAACATCGCCCCCGAGGCCCACAGCACGCTGGGCAAGGCGCCCAGGTAGCCGCTGACCAGGCCGATGCTCAGTAGCTGGAAGCGGTGCTCCTGCATCAACTGGCGCCGCTCCTCGGCACTGGCGTGCAGGGACAGGCAGTCAAAAGACATGACGCGGTAGGTCAGCCAGCCCCAGATGAGTGGCGGCAAGATCAGCACCAAAGGCGGCAGCAGCCACAGCGGCACCGACAGCGCCATGGCCAAGCCAGCGCCCAGGGTGGAGACCAGTGTCCAGACCACGCTGGCCAGCAGCGAGGCGCCCTTCTTGCGCTCGAGCTGCGCAAAGCGCCGCTCGCCCACCAGCGCCACCATGGCCGGCGTCATGAAAAAAGCCACCATGAGCAGGCAAGCCATGACGATGAAGGGAATGCTGGCAAACAGCAGCAATGCCGGCGCCATCACGGTGCGCAGGCCGCCCAGGCCGATGGTTTGCAGCGCACTGGCCAACAAATTGACCCAGGCCCAGGTTTCGAGCTGCACCCGCAAGGCCTCGACCGCCTCATTCCAGAAAAAATAGCCCAGGCCCAGCGCACTGACCACCGTGATGGCCAGCGGCAAAAAAGACAAAGCGATCACCCTCGGGTGCAGGCAATAGACCGCTGCTCGCCAAAACGCATCAATGACTGAACCCATGTGCTTCACGCCCTCGACCACAAACGTTTAACACCCAGCCACTGCTGCGCCCACAGCCCGCGCCCGTAATCGCGCCCCTGGGTGATCTGGTCCATCAGGCCGGTGGGGCCATGTCCCAGGTCAAAACGCGCCGTGCCAAAGAGCATGTCCCACCAGGGTAGCAGCACGCCGTAATTGTGCTCGCCGGACTCCACACCGTGGTGCGCCCGGTGAAAGCGCGGCGTGACCCACAGGCGCTCGACCACCGGGCCCAGGCGCAGGCGCACATTGGCGTGCTGCAGGCTTTCGCTCAGCTGAGTCAACGCGATCAGCACCATGAACTGGCCCGGGGCCACGCCAATTAACTGCGCGGCCACCACCAGCAGGCAGTCGACCGCGATGTCATCCAGGAAGTGGTTGCGGTTGTCGCTCCACAAAGTCATCTGCCGCTGCGAGTGGTGCAGCGCGTGCAATTGCCACCAGCGGCCCCAGCGGTGCTGTGCGCGGTGTATCCAGTAGGCCAGAAAATCAAAGGCCATCAGGTAGATCACAAAGCTCACCCAGGCCTGATCCGTCACCCCCGGCCAAAGCTGATCGAGGTGCCAGGTGGGCAGTCCGTGCGCGCGCAGCGTGCCAAACAGGCTCTTGAACAGGGGGTCCAGCGCCAGAAACAAGCCCAAGCGGAACAGCCCCAGGCGATGAATCAGGGTGTAGACGATGTCGGTGCGCACCGCCGCCCGATCGACCAGCGGCTCCAGTGCCCGCCAGCGCTGCAGCGGCACGATGACCAGCAGCATCACCGCGATCTGCATCAGGCCCATGAGCAACCAGGCGCAGGCCACAAAGGCCTCATCGAGCACATGGCCCCAGCCCAGCGCAAAGAGCACCGGCACCAGCGGCTCAAAGCAGGCCTGCTGCAAGGCGGCAAAGCCGTCGGTCAGCGTTCGAATCGCCTCGTCCATCATGAGGCACCGCCCTGCAGCCGACGCGCCATCACCGCCCCGCCCTGCGAATCAATCCAGGGGCGCAGTTGCGGATGCTCGCGCAAGGTAGCAAAGCACAGGCCGCGCCGCTTGAGCCCGACGATCAAAGGCTCAAGCACCGCCGGCGCCCACGGGTCTTGCCGCGACCAAATGCCCAGGTGGGCCACCAACACATCGCCGCCGCGAATGTCGCGCAGGGCCTGGGCCAGCAAGCGGTCGTTCGGGTAAGCGCCGCTGGGCAACTCATCGCCCAAAAAACCGGCCGGCGCCCAGCCCACATGCACATAACCGCAAGCCTGTGCCGCCTTGACCAAAGCCGGAGAAGTTTTACCGCCGGGGGCGCGAAACAGCGGCAGCGGCGTCTGCCCGGTGAGCTCGAGCAAGCGCCGGCTGGCCCGGTGCAGTTCTTCGCAATACTGGGCGGCGCTCCAGGTCAGGGTCTGGCCCTGCTGCGGCCCGGCCGAAGGCCGAATCCGAAACCAGGGCTGCCCCTCGCGCGCCGGCAAGTCGGCCACCCAGTAGGCATGGTCATGGGTGTGCGAGGCAAAGGCATGGCCCTGTGCGGCCCGCTCCTTCCACCAGGCGCCCCAGCCCTGGCCCAGACTGCCGTCGCCGGTTTGCGTGCGCTCATGGGCCGCAAAAAAAGTGACCGGCACATCGTGCTTGTGCAAGACCTCGGCGATCAGCGGGGCCACGCCCATGTGGCCGGTGTCGAAGGTCAGGTAGACCGTCTTCTGGGGCGAGGGGCAACTGGCTTGGGCCAACGGCAAACCGCCAAGGCACAGGCCAAACACCAGCCCGAGCCAGGCCCGGCGCAGCCAGGAGCCAGCGCGCTCAGCGCGGCGCGTGATCGAGCGTCCAAACCCCATGAGGGCTCCTGCCAACCCGCACCTGCCGCACCAACTGGCCCCGGCTGAGGTCCACCACCGACAAACGGCCGGCCCAGCGCGAGGTCACATACAGAGTCTTGCCGTCGCGCGAGATGTCCATGCAGTCCGGCCCCGAAGGCACGACGATGTTTTGCACCACCTGCATCGTCTGCAGGTCGATCTTGCTGATGCTGTTGTGTACCCGGTTGCTCACCCACACGTGGCGGCCATCGCCCAGAGCCCGAAAGGCATGGGCGCCTGCGGCCGTCTTGATGCTGCCCGTCTTGATCGGCGCCGGCCCCGAGACATCAAACACATCGAGCGAATCGCTGCCCGTCAGGGCCACCAGCAGGTGCTTGTCGCCGGGCAAACCGTACACATCGGCCGGCATGGGGCCGGTCGGGGTGCGCCACTTGATCGCCTGTGTGTTCAGATCAATCGCCACCAACTCGTTGCTGTCTTGCATCGTCACGTAGGTCGTGGTGCTCTTGCTGTCGATCCACAGGTGGCTGGGCGTCTTGCTGGTCGCAATGCGACGCGCCAACGTCGGCCCGGTGCCGTCCCAGCGGTAGATGTCCACATGGTTGAGCCGGTTGGCGGCCGTCACAAACCACTTCATATCTGGCGAAAACCGCAGGTGATACGGGTCCAGAATGCCTTTGATGGTGCGCTGCACCTCAGCCGTGCGCGGGTCGATGAAGGTCAGCGAATCTGAGGCGGCGTTGGCCACAATCACCGACTTCTCGTCGGGGGTCAGGTACAGGTGATGCGGCTCCTTGCCGGTGGGGATGCGCTTGCGCTCGGTCCAGGTGACCGGGTCGATCACGCTGACATTGCTGTCCATGGAATTGAGCACGAAGATGGGCGCCGCCGGCTGGGCACGCACGCCCCCGACGGCCATGAATGTCAGGAGGCCAATGCAGGCTCTGCGGGTGGGTTCAGGCATGGCGGGATTGTCTGCGAGGGCGGCGGTGGTCGGGGCGACGCACTGGACTGGTCAGTGGGGTCTTTCGGATTATCGAGGGGCGTATGCCAAATCTGCGTTGCGGGGTCACGGCGGGTGCGGTGCTCGCGGGGGTTTTACCTGGGACCGGTAACACCCATCACGGGCTCAGGCTTGCGGCCGATTGGGTGGGCTGGCCGCGGGCTGCATGTTCAATTCATAGCTCGTACTGCGCCCACCGCTGGGCGCCTTGTTGAGCAGCCCCAGCGCCAGCAAATGCGTGATGTCTCGCAGCGCAGAATCTGGCGAACACTTGGCCATGGCCGCCCA
The DNA here is from genome assembly GCA_034680305.1 of Polaromonas sp. GTDB lineage: Bacteria > Pseudomonadota > Gammaproteobacteria > Burkholderiales > Burkholderiaceae_C > Polaromonas. The sequence goes on from JAXITB010000174.1 coordinate 4,164, forward strand.
CTTGCCGCTTGTCAGCTTGCCCTCCCAACCGTCGAGCAGGCGAGCGATCAACTTGACCTGCCGCTCATTGAACGGTGTGCCGGCCCACCGCTGCCAAAAGCGCGCCTTGAGCAAGACCGTGTCCACGGTGGTCTGTGCGCTGTCCAAGGCACGCGCCAATGTGGCCAGAAACCACGACAACCAGGCACTGACATCGAGCGTGCCTTTCTGCGTGCGCTCGAGAACAGCGTAGTAGTCCTTGCGCTCGCGCTGAATCTGCGCCGATAGGCTGTAAAAGCGCTGGGGACTACCGTCGGCTCTGGCCAGAAACAAGTCACCGACGGCCCGAGCGATGCGGCCATTGCCGTCATCAAAAGGGTGTAGCGTCACCAGCCACAAATGGGCCAAGGCGGCCTTGATCAGTGCCGGTTCACCGCCCGGCTCATTGGCCCATGCCAGAAAGCGACTCATTTCTTGGGGCAAACGATCAGCCGGTGGTGCCTGAAAGTGGACCTTGCGCCGCCCTATCGGACCGGAGACGACCTGCATCGGCCCGTCCAGATCGGCGCGCCACTGAGCAACGGCGATCTTGCTGATGCCGGAGTACCCGGTCGGAAACAGGGCCGCATGCCAGGCCAACAATCGCTCAGCCGACAGCGGCTCGCCACTTCGGGTGGTGGCATCGAGCACCATCTCGACCACACCCTCCACATGCCGATCGGCCGGTGCAAGCGCGCCGATGTCCACGCCCATCCGGCGAGCGATTGACGAGCGTACCGACGCCACATTGAGCACCTCACCCTCAATGTCGCTGGTCTTGAGCACATCTTCCGTCACAGCGGCAAAGCTGGCCTGATCGCGCAAGGCCAGTCCAACGTCAGCCAGGCGCCCCAACAACAGGCCTTGGGCACGGCTGACGCGCGCCAACGGGTCGGCCAACGCAGCCAAGTCGTATCGCCACTCGGGCCAATCTTTGGCTTGCCAGATGTAGGATTTTTCGCCGCCATTCATGCGGTGATTAGACCGCCGATTCACCGCAGTGGCAAGCCATTGGCCAAGCGCGGACCGACGCTCTGAGCGCCTAGGAGCCTAGCCCCACTCACCCCAGCGCCTGCAAGTCACCCGGCGTGAGCCAGCGCCACTGGCCGGGGGCCAGGTCGGTCGGCAGGGCCAGTTCGCCCATGCGGCTGCGGTGCAGTTGCTCGACGCGGTTGCCCACGGCCGCCACCATGCGTTTGACCTGGTGGTACTTGCCCTCGGTCAGGGTCAGGCTCATGGCCCGCTCACCCGTGAGCTGACAAGCGGCTGCCCGCACCGGCCGGGGGTCGTCATCGAGCACCACGCCGGCGAGCAATCGCTCAATCTGCCGCGCATCGGCCGGGTGCCGAAGCCCGATCTCGTAGACCTTGGGCACATGGTGGCGCGGCGACGTCAGGCGGTGAATGAAGCGCCCGTCGTCTGACAGCAGCAGCAGCCCCGTGGTGTCTTGGTCGAGCCGGCCCACGGCCTGCACCCCGGCGGCTGCACCGCCGCCGCGCTGACGCAAAGGCGCGGGCAAGAGCGTGTAAACGCTGGGCCAGGCGCCAGCGCGGTGCGAACACTCGTAGCCGGCCGGCTTGTGCAGCATCAGATAGGCCCGCTCCTGATAGAGCCAGTCCACCCCCTGCACCCGAAAGCGCAAACCCTCGGGCTGCACCTCCAGCGCGTCGTCGGTGACCACCTGCCCGTCCAACTCGACCAGGCCTTGCTGGACCAGACCAGCGCACACCCGGCGCGTGCCGAAGCCTTGAGAAAACAACAGTTGCTGCAGTCGCATCGGGCGATTGTCACCGCCCCGGGGCCAAGTCAGGCGCCCTGCCCGGCAACCAGGCCAACGAGTGTTAACACGGCGGTCGGCCGATTTCACA
>JAXITB010000175.1:0-6048 GCA_034680305.1 Polaromonas sp.
ATTGGCCAGCGCGGGCGCGTCGCGACCGATGAACGGCGGCCAGATGAAGCCCAGCTCGGGCGTGCCCACCTGCATGAAGCGCATCGCGTCGGCGTCCTTCAGGCCCAGGGCGCCACCCTCGGAGACCGAGATCTTCATCTTGCCGCCAGTGCGCTTTTCGACGTCGGCCGCAAAAGCGCGAATCTGCACCGACTCGGGCCGGGTCGGCGCATAGCTGTTGTTGAACTTCCATTCCGTCTGCGCCTGCGCGCCGCCCAGTGCGGTCAGCGACAGTGTCATCAAGGCGGTATAGCGCCGCAGGGTACGGGTGATGGCCATGAAAATCTCCTTGGTGGCTGAAAATCGTCTTCAAATTCTAAGAGGCCAAAGTATGGCATGAAGGCATGAGCATATGCACCCATGCGGGCAAGCCCTAATGCCCCGCCAGCTTGGCCTCAGAAGTAGGCCGAATTTGGCGACAATCGGGCCAGGCCCCGGTGGTGAAACCGGTAGACACAGCGGACTTAAAATCCGCCGCTTCCAGAAATGGGGCGTGCCGGTTCGATCCCGGCTCGGGGCACCATCACTGACATCACCGGCCACGCCCGGACTTGTGCACGCGCTGGACCACCGACGACCGAGCCTTGATCGATTTTGCCTTTCTCATCGCCGCCTTGGCACTGGCCGTCACGCCCGGTCCCGGCATGGCTTATGTGGTGGCCCGCACCGTGGCCGGGGGGCGGGCCGAGGGGCTGGCGTCTTGTCTGGGCACCGGCCTGGGCGGGCTGGCCCATGTGCTGGCCGCGGCCTTGGGCTTGTCTGCGCTGCTGGCGCAGTCGGCCTTGGCCTTCAGCGTGCTCAAGTACCTCGGGGCGGCTTATCTGGTTTATCTGGGGCTGCGTTTGTTGCTGCGCAAGGATGCCCCCGCCATTGTTTGCGGCCCGGCGGTGCAGGGGCCCAGACGGGCCTTGCTCGAGGGCATGGTGGTCGAAGCCCTGAATGTGAAGACCGCCCTGTTTTTTCTGGCCTTCTTGCCGCAGTTTCTGCGGCCTCATGAGCCTGCGATGGCCCAGTTGTTTTTGATGGGCTGCATCTGCGTGATGCTTAATACGGCAGCCGATGTGGTGGCCGTGTTCGTCGCCCACCGATGGCTGCAATCGGGCGGCGTGCGCAGTGCGCGGGCCCGCTGGTTGACCCGCGCATCGGGGTTGACCCTCTTGGGCCTGGGTGCCTGGCTGGCCCTGGCCCGGCGCCAGGCCTGATGACCATGGTGCCGCCCGAGCCCGCATTGCGTCTGCGCGATTTGCAAGCCGGCGACATGGGCTGGGTGATTCACCGGCAGATGGTGCTGTATGCCCAGGAGTATGGGTGGAACCAGGAATTCGAGGCGCTGGCGGCAGAGATCGGTGCACGCTTTATTCGCGACTTTCAAGCCGGCCGCGAGCGCGGCTGGATCGCCGAGCGGGAGGGCCACGTTGTGGGCGCTGTCTTTGTGGTGCAACAAGACCAAGACACCGCCAAGCTGCGCATGCTGTACGTGGAAGCCAGCGCGCGGGGCCTCGGTCTGGGCAGTCGCCTGGTTCAGGAGTGTCTGGCTTTTGCGCGACAGGCCGGTTACCGGCGCATGGTCTTGTGGACCAACAGCGTGCTGGTGGACGCACGGCGCATTTACGAGCGTGCCGGCTTTCGTTTGCTCGAGCAGGAGCCGCATCACAGCTTTGGCCATGACCTCATCGGTCAGGTGTGGGGCCGAGAACTCTGATCTTTGGCCGTCTGCAACAATCGTCCTTCACACGCTGACGGACTCCGACATGACTTTGCTGGGTAACATCATCTGGTTTTTCCTGGGCGGATGGGCTCTTTTCCTGGCGTATGCCCTGGGGGCGGTGATTTTCTTCCCGATGTTCATTCCCTTATTCCGCTTGGCAGTCTTTGCCTTGTGGCCTTTTGGGCGGGATGTGGTGACGCGCGCTGAACTCGACCGGTATCGCCAAGTCAAAGCCATCGCAGCCGATGCTTCGGCGCTCGACACCACGCTCAAGCACGCCAGCGCATTCTTGAACCTGCTTTGGATGCTGACTTTCGGTTGGTTCCTGGCCCTGGTGCACCTGCTGGCTTCTTTGGCCAACCTGTGCGTGTTCTTTCTGATTGTGACCATTCCCAACATCGGCGGTCATTGGAAGCTGATCCGGGTGGCTTTTTTGCCCTTCAACAAGGTGATCGTGCCTTCGGACCTGGCCCAGGACATCCGCCGCGAACTGGCCCGCGCGCGGCTGGGCCTCTGAGTGGGCAGCGCGGCTCATGCGCTGACTTCACCATTGGTGCGACGGTCTTCCCGGCTGGTCTGGCCCACCGCTGGGCAGGCCGATAAACTGTGGTGCGGGGGCGTCCAGGTGGGGATGCTTTGACCGTCATCGCGGCCTGTGCTTGGCGCCAGGAGGAGCTCATGAAGAAATTGTTGTTCATCGCCGCATTGCTGTTGGCAGGAAGCTTGGCCCATGCCCAGAAGGCCCGGCATGAGGACTGGATGGTCGACCTCAGTTCAAGCACCTACAGCGAGGCCTATACCAGCAACGACTCCAACTCGGTGCTGGGCATTTACTGCGCGGACAAGTGCATGGCCTATGTGGACCCGAACATCAACTGTGACGTCAGCAGCAAATACAGCTTGTTCGTTAATTCGTCCATGGGCGCGGTGGCCATGGACGCCACCTGCGTTCATCTCAAAGATCGGCAGATCCGGGTGCTCGACAAGCTCGACCTGATTCTTGAGCAGTCCAAGTCGGGGGACCGCATCGGCTTTGCCTTTGCACTTAAGGACGGCAGTTTCAAGGTGGTACGCTTTAGCATGAATGGTTCGGCCACGGCCATTCGTCGGGCCTTGAACCACATCATCGAGAAGAACCGAACCGGGACACGCGACCGGGTGCTCTAGTGCGGGTCAGAGCCGCAACCGCTCTCAGGGTTAAGATCCATTCATGTCGAACTACTACACGCCTTTTGAGATCCATGTGCATGGCGATGTGCCCATGCGCGCGGACGTCACCTACGAGCATTTGCAGGAGGCGCTCAAGCCGCTCTGGAAATACGCGGGCGCCCGGTCCCTGGCTGCCGGCGCCGCCAGCGCCTATGAGGAAGAGCCCGGCATCCGCTTTGACCCCCAGGAGCATTTGCTGCAGATGTGCTGGACTGTCAGCGGTGACGAAGACTTTCGACAGGTGCTCGAAGAAGTGTGTATGGCGCTCAACGATCTGGCGGCCACTGGCGCTGCCCTGGAAGTCACTTTTTACGATGCCGACTTCGACGAGGAAGCCAGCGACGAGGAAGAGCCGGCCCAGGCCCGTGACGACTTTGCGATGTATTTTGTGGGACCAACGCCCGCGGCCATCATGCAGGTGCAGCGCGATCTGCTGGTGCAAGACACCATTGGCCTGCTCGAGCGCCACTTTGACAGTGCCGAGTTGGGCGAGGTGGTGCAGGCCATTGACCGCCTGTTCGACAAGCGCCTGAACGATCTGGCCAATTCCATGCAGCTCGGTCGTCCCCCGCGCGGATCGGGTGGCTCCTCAGGCGGTCACGGCGGCGGTCGCAAGCCCAGGCACTTGCACTGAGCCCAGCTTGATGTTACGAGAGAGCAAGCCTCAGTCTTGCTCTCCCTTGATCAGCGGGGTGATCACTCCCTCATTGATCCAGCGCACCAGGGCGGCGCCCACTTGCGCGCTGCGCTCGGCGTAGCTGTGGTAGCTCGCCTTGCCACACACATCGGACCAGCGGTTGCCACCGATCACTGTCATCAGCCCGTGGATGGCCTGGCGTTTGGCAAACGCGTAGGGCGTGAATCGGCACAGGTCGTCGCGGTGGTGCAGGTAAATGCTGTTGGCTGGCAACTGTTCGGCCCGGATGCTAGACACGGATGAGGCATAGCCGGTGTAGGCCCCGCCACCGGCCACCGATTGGGTGGCCGAATGCACACTGCCGGCCAGCTCGGCCCCCAGGCGAAGGGCCAGCCAGTGGCTGCTCACCGCCCCATAGCTATGCCCCATGACGTAAAACTGTTGCATGGGCGCGGCTTGCCGGGTACGCTCGATCAGCGCCTGCACATCTTGGGCATGCTGTTCACTGGCGCGGTAACTGTCATCGCAGGCAGTGGGCATGGGGCCGCGCACGCCCCATTGATCGGTCGGGCAGTCGACCGTCAGAACTGAAATGCCAGCCGCGTGCAGCAGAGGCTTGAGTTCTTGCACATGTTGTTGCAGATAGAGCCAGCTGGGCTTGCCGTCCTTGAGCTCGATGCGAGGAATGCCCGGCCAGCCTGGAAACACCATCAGCAACTTGCCATTGGGTTGCGGCGCGGCATCGAGCAGGCCACGTATGACCGCTGGCCGCGAGCCTTCGGTGCGAGTTACGCTGGCCTCGATCACTTCGACGGCCACCGCGGCGCCTGCGCCCAGGCCAAGCGCCAGGCCTGTGACAAGGTTTTTGAGTTTGTTCATGTCGCGTGTCTCCACGTCGGGCCAGCCTGTGGCAGTCAGGCCATCAGGGCAGGTGCACCGACTGCGCACGCAGTTCGGCTTGCACCCAGCGCTGCGCCGCCGCCTCTAGCCCCTCTGGCGCGCCGGTACTAATCAGTTCGATGCGTCCGCTGCCTGGGGCCTGGGGCTTTTCGGCCAGCCGGCTGCGGGTCTGGCGGGCCACCGCCGCACCGGGCTCGACCAGCGTCACGTCCGGGCCAACCCATTGCTGCAGCATCGGCGCAATGAAAGGGTAGTGGGTGCAGCCCAGCACCACGGTGTCGATCTGGCCAAGCGCAGCGCCCAGGGGACCCAGTGCCTGCACATGGCCGCTGGCGCAGCCCACCAAGGCGTCTTGCGCGGCTGGGTCGCCATGCACGCTGTTTTCAATGGCCAGGGCCAGGCCATCGCAGGGTTGCAGCACGAATTCGGCCTGGTCCCGCACCGATTCGAGCAAACGCAGGAACTTGTCGCTGGCCAGTGTCATGCGGGTGGCCATCACCCCAATGCGTCGGGTCTGGCTCAGCCCCAGTGCGGGTTTGAGGGCCGGCTCCACGCCGATGATGGGCAGCTGCGGGTACTGCTCGCGCAGCAGCTCAATGGCCGCTGCGGTCGCGGTGTTGCAAGCCACCACCAGGGCCTGCACGCCCCGCTCAAGCAAATAGGCGGTGACGCGCCGGGCCCGCTCGATCACATGATCGAGCTCGCGTTCGCCATAAGGCCCGTGGCCGCTGTCGGCCAGATAAATGAAGTCTTGCTCGGGCAGCTCGGCCCGCAAGGCCCGCAAAATGCTCAGGCCACCGATGCCGCTGTCGTAGACGCCGATCACCGCCCCACCGCTGGCGCCTTAGCCCGCCACCACCGCAATGGACTTGAACTGGCCGGTGGCGATGCGCTCACTCCACTCGGCCGGCCCGGTGATGTGGGCGCTGGTGCCGCCGGCATCGACCGCCACGGTCACCGGCATGTCGACCACGTCGAATTCGTAAATGGCTTCCATGCCCATGTCGGCAAAGCCCACCACCTTGGCGTGCTTGATGGCTTTGGACACCAGGTAAGCCGCGCCGCCCACGGCCATCAGGTAGGCCGACTTGTGCTTTTTGATCGCTTCGATGGCGACCGGGCCGCGCTCGGCCTTGCCGATCATGGCGATCAGACCGGTCTTGGCCAGCATCATTTCGGTGAAGCCGTCCATGCGGGTGGCGGTGGTGGGGCCTGCCGGGCCCACGGCCTCGTCACCCACCGGGTCGACCGGGCCCACGTAATAAATCACGCGGTTTTTGAAGTCCACCGGCAGCTTCTCGCCTTTGGCCAGCATGTCCTGGATGCGCTTGTGCGCAGCATCGCGCCCGGTGAGCATCTTGCCGTTGAGCAGCAGGGTCTGGCCGGGTTTCCAGGCGGCAACCTGCGCGGGCGTGAGGCTGTTGAGGTCCACCCGCTGACTTTTCTCGGTGTCGGCCGTCCAGCCCACGTTGGGCCACAGGTCCAAGGACGGGGCTTCAAGGTAGCTCGGGCCGGAGCCGTCGAGCACAAAGTGGGCATGGCGGGTGGCCGCGCA
>JAXITB010000176.1:0-6018 GCA_034680305.1 Polaromonas sp.
CAGGCCATGTCGTAAAAATCTTGCTCTTGGAGCAGCACACTGGCGCCAGCGTAGTAGATGTCCAGAAAGCTTTGCAGGTCGGTGAAAGCATAGGCCGCACGCAAAGCCTCGACGTTGGCATAGGGCAGGCGCACGCTGTTGCGCTGGGCCAGCTGAAAAATCATTTCTGGCTCAAGCGAGCCTTCGATGTGAATATGCAGTTCGGCCTTGGGCATGGCCTTGAGCACATCGGGCAGGCGATCGGCCGCAATCGGGGGGCATTTCATCAGCAGACTCCGAAGGTGATGTTCAGTCGCTTGAGATAGCGCCGATAGGCCGCCGACAGGCGATCGACGCTGGTGTGCAGCTCGCTGCGCGCATCGAGCGGCAGCCGCTTGGGGCGCTGCGATTGCAGTACCGGCTGATCCTGGGTGAAGATGGTGTGCTGAAAGGCGCGCAGCACCTCGTCGCTGCTCTCGTGATCGGCCACCGCCATCCGAAACCAAAGCCGGCAGCGCTCGGGGCTGACCGGGCAGATGAACAGACCGATGGCTTCTTGCCAGTCGGCCAGTCGCGTGCTGCCGGGCTCGGGCACTTTGGTCAGTACCGCGCTGTACGGGCCGGTGACCTCGTAGGTGTACTCCACTTGGGCCGGCGCGATGGCGTGAAGGTTAGATCGGGGCTGCCAGGCGCGGCACTGGGTGGCCCGCACGCCAGTGGCTGTTTCTTCCACCAGATAGGGGTCGATCTCGGCCCGCTCGGGCGAGCCGAGCCAGCCCTCGTGCACGAATCCGAAGTGCGCCATGTCGAGAAAGTTTTCCACCACCCGAGGGGCGCTCGTGTCCACGTCATAAGGCCCAGCGTTGAGCAGGCGCAGCCCGCTGCCTTCGGCCGCAAAAGCGCTGATGGGTGGAGCCTCGCCCTCGGGCTGGGCCAGTCGCACCCAGACCAGCCCGTAGTGACAGCAGACTTCGTAGGTCGTGGCGCAGTGACTGGTCGGCGGCTTGAAATCGGGCAGGGCGGGCACCCGCTGGCACAGGCCTTGGGTATCGAATTGCCAGCCGTGATATGGGCACTGCAGGCGGTCGCCCTGTACCCGTCCGAGTGACAGGCGCGCACCCCGATGCGGGCAGCGATCGGCCCAGGCCTGCAGTTGCCCGCCGCTGTCTCGCCACAGCACCAGTTCCTGATCGAGCAAGGTCACCGCCAGCGGGTCAGCGCCGAGTTCGTCTTGTGAGGCGACCGGGTGCCAGTAGTTGGCTTCTGTCGTTGGCGTCATGGCTGAACCTGCCGCGTGCATTCGCACGCCGAAGTGGGGCGCAGTCGCGCCGTGGCGAATGCCCGGACGTGGACTGTTTTAGATGAGAGAACCATTTACACGATTTAAGAGTTTTTCGATGCAGTCTAAATACGATTCATGCACTTCGTAACGATTTGATGTCAAGCAAGACGCAAACAGGATTCAAACAAAACTCAATCAGCCATCAACGCGACCCGCCATTGTCCCCAAAAGCCCCAAGCCCTCAAGACCGTCCCATGAACTCAGCCTCGATTCACAGCCAAGCCAGCAGCTCCCCCGCCTATTTCGATGAATCCACCATCGATCAGGTTCTGCTCTTCATCGAGTCTGAGTCGCTCATGCTGGTGTCGGAAAGCCATGCCTACCAGCCGCATGTCCGGGCCCATCGTCAGCGCATCGAGGCGCGTCATGCCGATCGCCCGATCCGGGTCGAGCATGTGAGCATGGAAAAAATCCAGAGCCTGCGTCGTGACGCCACTGGCAAGGGGGCCACCAGCGACATGCAACGCACCGCCACCGAGCTGTTTGCCGATGCGGTCAGGTGCAAGGCCTCCGACATTCACATCCGGGTCGAGCGCAGCCGTACCGATGTGTACTACCGCATCCACAGCGATCTGGTGCGCAGCGTGCAGCATCCCACCGCCTGGGGCAAGTCGCTGTGCCAGACCATTTATCACGCCATGACCGATGTCTCCGATGCCACTTTCGAAGAGGGCAATCGGCAGGACGCGCGCATCGGTCAAAGGCAATTCCTGCCCGAAGGGGTCAACGGCATTCGGGTGGCCACGATTCCCGCCGTGGATGGTTATCTGATGGTCCTGCGGGTCCTGTATGACACCGCCGGTCAATCGCTGGACCTGGGTGATCTGGGCTACACACCCGTTCAGAAGGCGCACATTCACCACATGATGCGCCGGCCCACCGGGATGTATCTGGTCACCGGCCCGACCGGTTCAGGCAAGTCCACCACGCTGCAGCGCGTGCTGGCCCGACTGATCCAAGACACCCAGGGCAAGAAGAACGTGATCACGGTGGAAGACCCGCCGGAGTACCCGATTGCCGGTGCGATTCAGTCGCCGGTGACCAATGCCAGCAGCGATGCCCAGCGCACCCTGGCCTTTCAGCAGGCCATCAAGGGCGCCATGCGCGCCGACCCAGACGTGATCATGGTCGGCGAGATTCGTGACCAGCCGTCAGCCAGGTTGGCCCTGGAGGCGGCCATGACCGGCCATCAGGTGTGGTCCACCCTGCATGCCAACGGCGCCTTTCACATCATTGACCGGCTCGTTGACCTGGGCTTGCCCCTGGACATGCTCACCGACCCGGGCATCTTGGGGGGGCTGGTTTCCCAGCGCCTGCTCAAGAGTCTGTGCAGCTGCAAGCAGCGCCTGAGCCAGGTGATGGATCAGCGTCTGCAGCGTGAGCCCGATTTCGCCCACGACATCGAGCGCATGCGCCTGGTCTTCGGTGCTGACCTCGAGTTGCTTCATGTGGCCGGCCAGGGTTGCCCCCTGTGCCAGCACACCGGCGTGATCGGTCGCCAGGCCGTGGCCGAGGTGGTCACGCCCGACCTGAACATGATGCAGATGATCAAGGCCCGGGACACGCAGGCAGCCATCGCTTACTGGAAGACCCAGCAGCAGGGCCTGACCTTGCTGGAGCACACCTTGCTCAAAGTCAGGCAGGGCCTGGTCGACCCCTTCCAGGCCGAAAGCACGGTCGGCCCGCTCGACGCTGGCCAACCGATCCTGGCGACCCGGCCCGCCAGCACCGACTTTATTCAGTGAGGCCAGGCATGGACGTTCAAGACCTTCATCGTCATGCCCAGATGCTGCTTTTCAAGTCGGACCTCGAGGCGCGCGTTCGCCTGTGGCGCAAGCTCGAGAAGTTGCTCTCCGACGGCATTCCGATCGTGGCCGCCTTGCAGGCCCTGCGCGACTTGCGCCCGCGGGGCGAGGCCATGCATTTCGCCTTGAATGAGTGGGCCATCGCCATGGCCAACGGCAGGAGCTTTCACCAGGCCATCGGTGACTGGGTCAATTCGGAAGAAAAGATGATGGTCATGGCCGGCGACCAGGCCGGCGCGCTGGCACAGTCGCTGCGCTCCATGATCAAGGTGGCCCAGGCCCGGCAGAAGATTCGTGGCGCTGTGCGCTCGGGTCTGGCCTATCCGACCGTGCTCATGCTGGTGACCTTCGGCGGCTTGTACCTGTTCAGCTACAAGATGGTGCCCGCCTTCACCCAGTCGGCCAGTGGCGTTGCCTGGACCGGCATGGCTCGCACGGTGGTGGATGTCGCAGGTTTTGTGCAGGGCTGGTTGTTCTGGATGCTGGCCATGCTGGTGTGCCTGCTGGCCGGGGTTTGGGTGTCCCTGTCGCAGTGGGCGGGCCGCTCCCGAGTGCGCTTTGACCGCCATGTGCCCTACAGCATCTATCGGGTCGTGCAGGGTGCGTCCTGGATCATTGCGCTGTCGGCCATGATCGAGTCGGGCCTGCGCATTGAATCGGCGATGGGGCACCTGATGCGGTCCGCCTCACCTTGGGCTCAGGAGCGAATCGGCGCCACGCTGCGCGCGCTCAAGTCCGGCTTCAACATCGGCCAGGCCCTGTCGACCACCGGCTATGAGTTTCCTGACCGGGAAATCATTGCCGACCTTCACATCTATGGGGGCAAGAGCGGCTTCGATGAGGCGCTCAAGCTGATTGCCGATGACTGGATCAGTCAGTCGGTCGAAAAGATCGAGCGGCTCATGAAGCAGGTCTTCAACGTGGCACTGGTCACCCTGACCCTGGTGATCGCCTTTCAGGTCACTGGCTTGATGGCGCTGCAGATGCAGTTCTCCAGCCAGGTCCGGCAGATGAATGTTTAAGGAGGCCCCCACCATGCGCTGAATCCGCCCCACTTCTTGTTCCCTGTTTCCTTGTTTCCTTGTTTCCTTATTCTTTTTAATTTTTCCTTGAAGGAGTCTTTCCATGAAATCCAAAGTCTTTGCCCCATCGTCCAAGCCTTCGACTCTGGCAGGCGCTCGCCGGCATCACCGCAAGGCGCAAGCCGGTCTGAGCCTGGTCGAGGTGGTCTCGGCCCTGACCATCTCGGCCCTGGTGGCCGGTGGCGCTCTGGCCATGTTCAGCTCGGCCAGCACCGCGCAAAAGGTCGACAGCGTCAGCGATGGCGTGGTCGCCTTGATGGTGGGTACCCGTTCTCTCTTCCCGGCGGTGGGCAGCTACGGCACGGCGGCTCTGAACGGCGCCCTGGTTAACGCGGGCAAGGTACCCGGAAACTTTGCGGCCAACGGTACAACGATCACCCACGATTTGGGCGGTGCCGTCACGGTGACTGGCGCCACCAACTCGTTTACCGTCGCATTGGCCGATGTGTCCAAGGAGGCCTGCATCGCCTTGGCAACCAAGCCCATCCCTAACGCCAGGCTGGCCATTGGCACTGCAGCGGCTGTGGCCATGCCCGTCGCTGCCGGTACAGCGAACACCAGTTGCAGCGCCGCCAGCCAGACTTTGACCTACACCTTGTCCTGAGTACGACCACTGCGCCGCGGTGAGCAGCCGGTACGCCTTTGGCCTGACCACTGCTCATCGCCCCTTGTTTCTGTTGGGAGAGCCATCTTGCCAGTCCTGATTCTTGGTTTCTTTTCTGCCCTGCTGTTTGCCTACGCCAGCCTATCGCAGGCCGGCCTGCAAGCGCAGCAGGGCGTGCTGCAAGCCGACCAGAAGGCGGTGAGTTTTCTGGCTTACAAGGCGGCGCTGGTGTCTTATCTGCGCGAGCACCCCGGACACTCGGGCCTGGTGCCTGAGGTGCAGCTGAAATGGCCCAGCGGCTACGTGAAAGATGCCTTCTGGGCCCATCGGGTCGAGCAGGGCACCCTTTATGTTTACAGCGCCAGCCCGATCGATCACACCAAGCTGCTGCCCACGATCCTGGCCAAGACGTCCGAATCGCTGGCGGTCGGCACCAACGCGAACTGCCATTTCCTCAGTGCCCGCAGTGGCGCCAGCGCCTTGCTGCCGGCCAATCTGTGCGGCGCAGCGGCTGCCACGCCGGTGCCCGAGGGCGCCCTCGTGGTCGTCGGTCAGTAAGGTTCTGGAAGGAAACACCCATGACACGCCATCGCCAAGCCGGTCTTTCTTTGCTCGAGGTCCTGCTGTCTTTGTCTCTGATCACCGTCGGCATGGTGGGTGTCAACCGCCTGGTCGACAGCTATGTCGTCGACACCAAGAACGCTGCGGTGGCCGACCAGCTCAAAACCAGTGCCCAGGCCTATCGGGCGTATGTCCGCAACAACTACAGCACCATTTTGGCGGTCGCCACTCAGGACAAGCCGTATCTCATCACCCATACCGATCTGAGCCTGGGCAACTACCTGCCTCCGGGCAGCAATGGCCGAACGGTCCATGGCCAGACCATTTGCGCCCTGGTGCGCAAGAACAACGCCGGCTCGCTGGAGGCCTTGGTGGTGACCGAGGGCGGCGCGGCCCTGAACAACCTGGACCTGGGCAGCATCGTGAGCTTGACGGGCGGCAGCGCAGGTGCGCTCTACAGCGACGACAAGGCCGACACCACACCCGCCGACATCGTGGGTGCCCAGGACAGCTGGAAGTTGCCGCTGGTCCAGTTTGACAACCTGATCAACCATGCCGGCAAGGCCGGTTTTCGCTATATCCGCACCGGTACCAACGGTTTTCTTTTCCGCAATCACGAAGATCCCCGTTTCAGCGATCATATCC
>JAXITB010000177.1:0-6007 GCA_034680305.1 Polaromonas sp.
CAGGCCAGTGCCGCCGATGGTCAGTTGCTCGACGGTGACCGGGTTGGTCGATTCGTTGACGTTGGCGGTGCTGGCCAGATCGCCCAGCTTGACCGTGCCAGTGCTCTTGTTCAGATTCAAGTCACCACTGAGCCGCAAGAAACCAAAGGCATCCAGAGTGAGGTTGCCGGATGCCGTGAGCAACTCGCCCTGCGCCCCGTCCATGGACAGGTTCAGGCTGGTGCTTACGCCCGTGCCCACAGCCAGCGCCGTTTTTCCGGCGGCGTAATTGACCACCGCATCGCCAGTGCCTTCGGCCTGGTTCAGAGAGAAAGACAGGCTGGTGCCGGTCAGGCTGGTGCCGCTGAGCCCGGACAAGGAGACGCCGGTGGCTTGCGCCTGCGCACTGGTCCAGCGACGGGTGGCGTCGGACTTGGCGCTCATGAGCGCCAAACCAAACTCCACGCCAGTCAGGGCCACCTGGGGGCCACCCGCGGCGCCAAGCTGGGCGTTGAGGCCCTTACCACCAAGCGTCAGAAGATCGACTTCGACGCCCGTCGTCGCTTCATTGACTGCCGTGCCCGTGGTGTCCGCGGCCAGTTTGACCGTGGTGCTGTCGGCCAGGAAGGCAAAGTTACCGTTGACTCGGAAGAAATCGCCCAGCACCAGGTTGGCGCCGCTGACGTCCACCGATTTGACGCCCGCGCTCAAACTACCAAAGGTATGTGCTGTGCCAGCCACGTTGATGGCGCGACTGGAGGCGTCGAGGTTGGTGCTGTTCCAGCGCACCGAGGCGGAGGTCGCCGACAGTGCGATGGAGTCGCCCAAAGACATGTCGGCCGCGCCCGAAGCTTCGAGCAGCGTACCCGGGTTGCTTTGAGCCGCGTCGCGGATGACCAGGGCCAAGCTGGCTTGCTTGACGCCGGCGCGCATGTCGCCCACACGCACCGAAGCACTGGCACTGCTGGCCACCACCTCCAAATTGCCGGAGGTGGCGTCCCGTTCAAACGACAGGTTGCCCGAGACCTGCAGGCTGTCGCCAATGCGCGCCTGCAGACCGGTCACATTGAGCACCGGGTCGGCGCTAGCCCCCATGGCCGACAAGGTGTGGCTAAGCCCGCCAACCTGCAAAACCTTTTCGGCCTGGGTCGCGCCAGTGGTGTTCAGTCGCATCAGCGCGCTGGTGGCGCTGACGGAAGCAAAGCCGCCGCCGTCGACGTGAAAGCCGCCGCTGGCTTCAAGCTGGTAAGTGTTGTCGCTG
This sequence comes from Polaromonas sp., assembly GCA_034680305.1. Classification (GTDB taxonomy): domain Bacteria; phylum Pseudomonadota; class Gammaproteobacteria; order Burkholderiales; family Burkholderiaceae_C; genus Polaromonas. Next base: position 1,241 of record JAXITB010000177.1, read on the forward strand.
TAGATGGCCAAGCCAAAGCTGGCACTGTCCAGACCCAAAGACACACCGCCCGCGCTCATGCGAGCCGTGATGCCGGTGCCAGCGGCCAGCAAACCACTGGCCGAAGAGGCAAAGCCCACGGTTCCGGACACACTCACCAGGCTCGCCACGTCCAGCGCTGCGGTGCCAGAGACGGCTGCCCGCTCGGTGGTGGTGGCGCTGTCGAAGGTGTAGGTGGTGCTGCCAACCGCCAGACTGCGCGCGGCAGCCGACAGGTCGAGCATGGTGTTGTTGGCCTGACCGCCGACGGTGCCCAAGCCCTGGGCAAAGTCCAGGGTCAACGACGAGGCGGTCAGCGTGATGTTGCTTCCGCCCACGACCGACAAGCCGGCGACTGTGCCTTCGGCCCAGAGCCAACCGCCGTCGTTGGCCACGTTTTCGCTGCGCAGCCACAGCATGCCCAGGTCGGCATCGGTGAACCTCAGGCCTGGAACGCTGTTGCTGCTGGCGTTGAGCCCCAGATGACCGCTGGCATTTTCCAGACCCAGGGTGAACACGTCGACCGTCTGGCCCGCGATCACCACATTGTTGGTAAACCCAATGGTGGCCGAGCCGCTGAGGCTGAAACCTTCGCCCAACGCAATGCTGCCAGTGAAGCTGTAGCTGCTGTTATTGCGGAAATAGTCAAAGTTCAGCCACTGACCCACCCGGTCTTGCAGGGCTTGGTCATTGGCTTGAACCGCCGAGCTCAGAGCGTTGACCAGTTTGGCGGTACTGGCATCGAGCACATGGGCTTTGAGGCTCAGACCATTGGCGGCGGTGAGCACCTCGAAGTACACACCCTCGCCCACATCAATGAGGCCACTGCCGCTGGCAAATGCGCCGCTGACGCTGCCATAGGTGAGCACATTGAACACCTGCCCGTCAGTGGGCCGATAGCCGTTGAGCAGATCCACCTGAATTTGGCCATCCAAGGAGGCCAAGCCCGACACATTGATCTGATCGTAAAAGGTCGAACCGGTGCCCGCAGTGGCGCCAGCAATCTCGAACAAGGTGGTCGAACCAGCACCCAGCGTCAGGGTGGCCACGTTTTGCACGCCAGGCGAATAGCCCGGGCTGAGCAGGCCCTCGACCGTCAGGTCGCCATAGAACGCACCGCTGCCCTTGAGCGCGGCGTCGGCACCCACCCACAGGTCAGTGCCCGCGTCCAAGGCCGGGAGCTGGGCGAGGTCAAAACTCTGGCCCGACAGGCGCTCGACCCGGTCCAGGCGAGGCGGCTGCCACTGGGGTTCGGCGGCCGCTTCGATGTTCAAGGCCCATTCGGGCGCCAGATCGTCCAGGCTGCCCTGGCCCCAAGAAACGGTCAGACCCTGTGCGTCATCTCGCGCGTAGGTCGCCGACATTTCACCGGCGCTGGTCTGCGGCTGCCACTGTTCTTGCACCGGGGTAGAAAAGCCCACCGCCAATCCGGCCGTGGCGTCGCCCGCATCGAGAACCACGCTGCCCTGTCCGGACTGCGACAAGGCCAGCACCGCCTGGGTGGCGGTAGAGGCTTGCAGGTCCACCGCCACGTTGGGAACGCTGGCCAGCATGCCGAGCATCGCATCGGGCGACGACAGGGGCGTCTGCCCGGTCGACAGTTGTTCTGCCGCGCTGAGCTTGTCGTGAAGCTCGCGCTCCTCGGGCAGGAACAGTGCCGCCAGCGGCGAAAAGACCGGGTCGGCCGAGAGAAGAACCCGCGGCTCAAGCGGCTCGACCCGAAATGCATCGCGCACCCGCGCCACACCAGCGTGCATGCGTGGCACCGGACCGCCCGCTCTGGGCGGCGCAGACGCGTGACTTCCCGCCCGCGCCCTTGCGCGGGAGTTGAGCCAGTCACGCATCGCCGAACGCACTCAGTACAGACGCGGGAGGTGAAACATCAGGCCGCTTTGAGCAGGGCGCTCTGGCGCTCGTCCTTGAGCGTCATCAAGCGCTCAATTTGCGCCAATGACAGGAGATGCGCATACACGGCGGGCAAATAGCGCTTGTCGCGAAGCTCTGCAAAGCGCTCCATCGATAGGCCATTCAGCCGCTCTTCATTGATGACGTAGCAGCCATTGATGTTTTTGACCTGGTCGGCCTGGCGCACCCGCATGTTCAGCGGCGTGAGCATATTGTTGGCCACCATGTACTTGCAGAACTCGCCGGTGAAGGCGTCCATCTGCTGCAGTTCGCCGAGATAGCGCTTGACGTTTTCAAGGGCCTCAGCCGGTTCGCCCTGCTCATTAAAGAGCGCGGCGCCCTCGCTGTCGTTGAGCAAGTCACTGCCCTCATCAATGCAGACTGTGAACTTGTCTTGCTCGCCAGTGCTGGCCAAGGCAAAGGGGTAGCGGCGGATGATGGCCGGAATGTAAGAGGCTTGCCACTTGCCGTCCGCGCCCACATAAAGGTTTTCGCCGGCGTCCAACCCCATCAGAACCACGGGGCGGAAGCTGTCTTGCTCCTTGTCTTCCAAAAAGACGACGGGATACAGGGAGGCAGCACGCGCGAACTCGTGCACCATGATGGATGCAATGTGAAAACCCGATGCGAAATCAAAGCCTTGAACTTGCTTGATTTTCTTGCCTTCGTGGCGGGCTTTGTTAACGGGAACCAAAGACTTATACATGATTGCTGAATTTTCCTGATGGGTTTGGACGGGGTTTGGTTAAAGACTGATACGGTCGGCGCGGGAATCGATCTGAATAGCGCGCTTGTTTTAGATAATCTTATGGATTTGGATACCTTAGACACAATTTGTAGCCAAAATGAAAGCTTTTGGCGCAAAATACACCCTTGGAGACTTTCTCACTGCAATGACGTTTATTAACAAATATTAACAGGAAGTTTGCCGGGGGTCTACTTTTTTTAGCTCCTTCGCCTGCACAAAACTGGCGCCGTTGCGGCGGCCGTGCCACGACCGAGCCCTAGGAAGCAGCTGTAACACCTGATTGGTAATTGCGCGGCGGCCGGTCCAAAGCGTGAGCCCTGACGAAGATCGCGGCCAGGCCCGGTCATGAATCAAAAATCGACACAGTCAGCGGGCCGCTTGCGATCGGGTGCGCACCAAGATCGTGCGCCGCGGACCTTCAAGCTCAAGGCGCTGGGGACTGCACCACCCACTGCACCAGGGCGTCGAGCGCGGCTCGGCCGGGGCCGGCCTGATCGTGGTTGATCACGCCGATCACCACATGGCGGCGCCCGCTGACCGACTGGGCATAGCCGGCAATGGCGCTGACATCGCGCAGCGATCCGGTCTTGAGCCAGGCCTGACCTGCCACCGTGCGCGCCCGATTGCGCATGGTCGCATCGACGCCAGCCACCGGCAGCGAGGCCTGCAAGGCATCGGCCACCGGGCTGCGCGCCATGCGCAGCAGCAAATCGCCCAGCGCCTGGGCGCTGATGCGCTGCACACGGCTCAGACCCGAGCCGTTGTCAAGCAAGGGCGGCATGCTGCCCGGCAGGCGCTCGCGCCACCACTGCAGCACCACCGCCCGCGCCCCCTCCTGCGTGCCGGCCATCGCCGGTGCGGCGCGCAGGCCCAGGGTGTAGAACACCTGTTGGGCCATCACGTTGTTGGAGTATTTATTGATGTCCTGAACGATGTCGTTCAGCGGTAGCGAAGGCACATCCAGCCGCAGGGCCGGCTTCAGGCCCGACAGGGAACCGCTGCGCGCCAGGGCCTCGCCTTCCTGCGCGCTGGCGTCGCGCACCTGGCCAGACAGACCGCCACCGAGCGCGCGCCACTGCGCCTCGATGGCGCGTGCCGCAAAGGTTTCAGGCTGCGGATAGGCGGTGGGCCAGCTGCGCTCGCCGCAGGCGGCCGGGAAACGGCCTCGGAACTGCACCCGCTGCGGCTGATCGAGGACAGCCTGCAAACTGGTGCGCCAGTCGTCGCAGCGTGCACCTGCGGCCAGCGGCACGGTGGCATCGACCTGCACACCGGCCAGTGGCGGCTCGATCTTGACCAGCGCGCGCCGCTGCCCGGCCTCGGGCGTGAAGGTCAGCACCAGCGACTGAAAATTGACCAGCAGCGCATCGGGCTGCGCGTTGTAAGGCTTGAGCGGCTCGCCATCGAAGTCGCCCGGGCGCACCGCCGCCGGCCGAAACAACTGGCGATCCAGCACGATGTCACCCTCAACGGCCTTGACCCCGCTGGCCTGCACCTGGGCCAGCAGCGCCTGCAAGCGCTCGACCACCAGCTTGGGGTCACCCCCGCCGCGCAGCACCAGATGGCCCTTGAGCACCCCGCCCTGCAAGAGGCCGTCGGCCAGCACCGTGGTGGTCCAAGTGTGGGCGGGTCCGAGCAGGTCCAGCGCGGCCGAGGTGGTCAGCAGCTTGATCGCTGAAGCCGGGTTCATGGGCTCGGCTGCTCGGTGACTCAGCCGCACCTGCGCGCCGTCCAGGTCGAGCACCAGAAACGAAGCCGCCGACTCCGGCACCTGCGCCCGCTGCAAGGCCTGCGCCACCGCCGGTGGCAATGCCCCGGTCGGTCCGGCATGCGCCCAGAGGGCAGTCAACGCAAGCCCAACGGCAAGGGCCAGACGCATGGAGATCGGAGGGCGCGCGGGCATGGGGCAATGATACGGGTCGGGCGGCCAGGACCGCCCTCGTGGGAGGGCCGCCCTCGGCGCGATGGGGCCTGAATTGAGGGTCCGTGCTTGACCGAAGGCCCCATCGCCGCGAGGGCGCGGCTCCCACACCCTCTTTCGTCCCAGCCAGGCCTGCACAGAGCTTGTGGGAGCGCCGCCCTCGGCGCGATGCTGC
>JAXITB010000178.1:0-5996 GCA_034680305.1 Polaromonas sp.
CACCCAATGACGGTCTGGCGGTGCCTTGAGGGTAGCCCAGCGCCTGGAAGGCCACCGCCAGATCGATCATGTCGTCGAGGGAATCGACCGTGATCAGTCCGGCCTGTCGGGCGACATCGCACCAGACCTTCCAGGCGCCGGCGAGCTTGCCGGTGTGCGAAACCGCAGCAGCCCGGCCCAGCTGTGACTGGCCGGCCCGCAAGACCATGATGGCTTTGTTTTTCGCGCGGGCTCGGCGGGCCAACGCCAGCAGTTCACTGCCGCCCTTGAGCCCCTCGACATACAAACCGATGAGGTCAACGCCCTCGTCGTCGATCGCATGCTCGACCAGTTCCAATACCCCGAGGTCGGCCTCGTTGCCGGTCGAGACCCAATAGGCCAGACCGATGTCTAGGTCGTTGAAGCTTTGCAACAGGGCATTGCCCAGCGCACCCGACTGAGTGAACAAGGCCAGCCGACCTGGCCGCGGCATTCGGCGACGCAATTCGCTGGAGAAGGTGGCCGTCATGCCCAGCGCGGGATTGAGGACGCCCACGCAGTTCGGCCCGATCAGGCGAATGCCGTGCTGCTGGCAAAGCGCGCTCAAGGCCTGCTGAGCCGCCGCGTCACCTGCTTCGGCAAAGCCCCCAGCAATCGAGATGGCCGTGCGAACCCCCTGCAAGGCACACTGGCGCAGTGCGTCGGCCACGCCACCGGCGGGCAGCAAAATCATGGCCAGATCGATGTCCCGGGGCAGATCGGCGATGCAGGCCACACAGGGCGTCCCGTCGATGTCGGTGTACTTCGGGTTGACCGCGTAGACCTGGCCGGCAAATCCATAACGCTTGAGGTAGGCCAGTGGCCGGCCGGGCAACTTGCCGGCATCGGGCGAGGCGCCGATCAGCGCAATGCTTCGAGGCGCGAGCAGAGCCGACAGCACAGGCATGGCGGTTCGGCTCAGCGACGCGGCAGTTCGACCACCGCCGTGCCCTTGGCCGTGACCTGACCGAGCTGGTTCTCTGCCCACAGCTCCAGGTCCGCCAGACCTTGCCCACCTTCCAGGCGCTTGCCCTTGACACGGCCCTTGGTGAAGGTGGTGTCGCCGAAGATGACCGGCAGCTTCAGTCGCATGGCGTACTGACGCAACCAGCCCGCATCGCCCATCCAATTGGTGGCGCAGCTGGCGATCATGCCGCAGCGCTGGGGGCCGTTATCGTAAGGTCCGGGCATGCCCAGGTCCTGCTGGGCCACCTTGGCGTCCTGGTGACCGATGCTGGGCAGCACGGCCGCGCCGAAGTAGCTTTTGTCGTAGTTGTTGGGCAGCTTCTCGGGGCTGTGGTTGGCCCAATGCCGATACTTCCAGCGCAGCTTGGTTGACTTGTAGCCCGAGGTACCCACCGCACCGCAGTAGTAGGCGGTCATGTCCTGCTGATTGATCGGCCCACGCACCGTGCCCGGAAGTTCGGCGCCCTCTTGCACATCGTCCCAGTAAAGCACCTCGCTGCCTCGGCGAAATTCATGGATCTGGGCGTTGACGATCTTCTCGAGCTCGTCGGCGCTGTAGACATGCTTGTCGCGCGGCGCATAGCGCAACCCCCCCTCTGCCGACTGCCTGGCCACCCGGAAGGTATGCGAGAGCACCCGCGTGACCAACTCATCGGCCTGGTTGTGATAGAGCACTTCACCGGTCTGTACGATCATGTTGGCCACGGTCTTGCCCGACAGCGGCTGCGCATCGACGTACTCAGCGCTGGCCCGAATGGTGTCGTTTCGGCGGATCGGCTTGTGAAAGTCACAGTCGATGCCGGAATAGAACCACTGCACATCAGGCAAACCCGGCGCCACCACCGCATCCCAGATGCTGAAGAAAAAAGTGGGCGGTGCGATCAGGCTGCCAAAGCGCGAGGCCTGCCCATAGGCCGGATCACAAAACAAAGGGTTGTCATCGCCCAAGCCCCAGGCGTAGTGACGCACCGCGTCCCAGCTGGCTTCGTGGTTCCACTGCTCAACCCGGATGGGCATGCCCAACAGAGCCCTGGCCTCGGCCAGCGCATCGCGGCCAATGGATGGGGCCAGCAGCTTGCCCTCGACGGTTGCGTGATCCATGTGCTTTCTTCCTTGCAGCTTCGTTTGAATTCAAATTTTGGTGTAGCCCAGACCCATGCCACCGTCGACATCGAGTACCGCGCCCGTGGTCCAGTCGGCCAGCAGCAGATAGGCCATGGCCTGCGCGATGTCCTCCGGCTCCCCAATGCGGCCAATCGGGTGCAGATGCGCCAGATTGCGGAAAAACGCCTTCGCCTCTTCGGGGTCCTGGCCAGTCACGGCCGCATTGATCTCGGTGGCTACCGCCCCAGGGATGACGCAGTTGACCCGTATCTTGCGCGATCCCAATTCGGCCGCCAGCACCCGCGAAGCGTTGACAATGGCGCCCTTGGAGGCCGCATAGGCGAGTCGACCGGGCAAGGCCAGCCGGGTATGGACCGAGCCGATGAAGATCACGCTGCCCTGGCTGCGCGCCAGTTCATCGACCGCCAGCTGAGTCATGAAAAGCGGGGCATGCACATTGGTGGCCATGACCCGGCTCAGGCCCGCCTCGTCCAGGCCCGCCAAGCCGCTGTGATGCGTGATACCGGCGTTATTAATCAGCCCGAAGAGCGTCCCGCCCCCATGGGCCAACGCCGCATCAAGCATGCGCTGGCGGTCGGCGGCTTGGCAAACATCGCCCTCGACCCAACGGCACAAGGGGCCAATTGATTCGGCTACTGAACGAATGCGGTCGGCGCGGCGGCCGGTGATGGTCACCCGCGCACCCTGTGCGGCCAAATACCGGGCCGCGCCCTCCCCGATGCCCGAGCCACCGCCGGTGATGAGGATGGACTTTCCGTTCAGGCTGGCAATCATGCGGACCCCCTATCCATGCTGGCTTAAAGCACCGAACCCCGCCCAAAGCGCAGAACGCTGCAAGATCGTCTGATGCACCGGGTGCGTCAGCGAGGCCCGGTCGTGCCCGAGCGCGTTGTAGACCACGCGCCCCCCACCGACCGCGCGGGCCCACAGGCAGGGGCTGTGGCTGCTCTGAGTGTCGGCGCGCACCTCCATCAGCGGCTGCAAGTCGGGCAGAAGGTCCATGCGGGTGTAGGCCTCGTCGACCAAGGAAAAACCGTCCAAGCCATCGACGATCGGATGTGCGCGGCCGGTCGGTCGCACCTGCACCGGCCCCAGCGGCGGGTGATGGGAGTCGCCCCAGACCCAGCCGGCGCCCACCGCTTCGCGCCACTGCGGCCAGTCGTCAAAACAGATCGCGGCGGTGTGCAAGGCCAGCACACCCTTGCCCGCCTGAAGATGCTGCTTCAGCGCCTGCCGTGCCTGGCTCGGCACCTGGTGAGCCCAGCGCGCGCGGTCCTGAGCGAACTTGTCCTGAGGCATGGTCCAGCGCAGGGCATAGACCGTCAGCAGATCAAATGCTCCACTGGCCATCAGGGTCCAGGCTTGATCCATGTCATCGGTCACCACCGACTCAATGCCCACGCCAGCCAGTACGTCACGCAAAGCGGGGGCCGAGTCGTCGAAGGGGTGGTACATGCCCCCCGTGACAATCAGGTTGCGCATCACCTCAGCCACGCGGCACCTGCGACAGCACGCTATGGGTGATGGCCCCATCGACCACCAGGTTGTGGCCGCTGACATAACTGGCCGCCTCGCTGGCCAGGTACATCACTGCTTGGGCGATGTCTTCCTCCCGGCCCAGGCGTTTGAGCGGCACAGCCGCCGAGCGCACCGCACGGGTCTTGGGGTCGGCGTAGACCGCTGTGCTCATGCCGCCGTCGATGAAGCCGGGCGAGACGGTGTTGACGCGAATGCCGTGAGCCCCCCATTCGAGAGCCATCAATTCACCGAGCTTGGCCAGCCCCGCCTTGCCGGCGGCATAGGCATTGGTGCCCAAGCTGGGCGTGATGCCACCGATGGAAGAAATATGAACGATGCTGCCACCCTGGGCTTGATCGCGCATGCGCCGGGCCACCGCTTGCGACATGATGAAGGCGCCGGTCAGATCGATGTCGAGAACCCGCCGGAAATCGGCCACGCTCATGTCGAGCAAGTGAGCGAACTGCACCACGCCGGCGTTATTGACCAGCAACTGCGGCGACACGTCCAGGCCATCGACCAGCGCCCGCACCTGCGCCTCGTCGGTGATGTCGCACACCGCATTGGCCACCCCACCGAGATCGGCCGCGGTTCGGGCCAAGGCCTGCGCCTGCACGTCGATGAGCAGCACCCGCCAGCCCTGTGCAATGGCCAGCCGGGCGATGGCCGCGCCGATGCCGCCCCCCGCCCCGGTGACCAGGGCCAGCTTGCCGACCTGCTTGGTCATCAGTGCTTCCCCTGACGGGCCGCGTTGACGATGTCTTTGGTCAGGATCTCGCCAAAGTCATGGCAACGCCACTCTGGCATGGGCCGCCGCTCGGGCGCCTGCTGCTGCAGGTCGACCCAGCGCCCGCCCAGCATCACGCCTTCGAGCTTGTCCTTCTGCCCGACCACCGTGACGTCCTTGGACGGATCGCCGTTGACGATCAACAGGTCGGCCAGCCGGCCAGCCTGCAGCGTGCCCAGCTGACCCTTCATGCGCATGACGTGCGAGCCATACTCGGTGCAGCAACGAATGGCCTGAAGCGGCGTCAGGCCGAGGTACTTGACGAACACTTCCATCTCGCGGTAATGCCAGTCGCCATAGGGCGTGACAGAAAAGCCCGACTCGGTGCCGCAGAGCATGGGAACGCCGGCCTGGTATGCCTTGTGAAACATCTGCGCGCTCAGCTCGATTTCCTTGCGGAAGATGTCCTGCATCGCAGGGCTGGCCGATATCGCATTGCCAAACTCCATGAGGTTGGCCTGGAAGGTCAGGGCCGGCACCAAGATGGCGCCGTGCTTGACCATCGCATCGAGCGCCGCATCGTCCATGAAGGTGCCGTGAATGATCTGATCAAAACCGGCTTCCAAGGACATGATGATGGACTTCGGGCTGCGGCAATGGCCAGCCACCGGCACCCCCAGGTCGTGGGCCACATCGCATATGGTGCGCAACTCCTCCATGGTGAAGGTCACCAGCTCGCCTTCACTGCGGCGATGGCTGAGCGAGCCAGTCACATGCACCTTGATCCAGTCGCAGCCAATCTTGATCTGCCGACGCACCTCGGCCACCAGCTCGTCCTTGCCGCGCAGCAGTCGGGCATAAGCCATGGTGCCGTGGTCGGGCATCAGGCGACCGGCCGCGCCACCCACCGAAGTCATCAGCGCGTAACCGCCGACCACCATGCGCGGTCCCTCGATCACGCCATGGTTGACCGCCTCCTTCAAGTCCACGCCCAGATCAAAAATCGAATCGGCGTCAAAGAAACTGGTCAAACCCGAAGCGAGCATCTTGCGCAGATTGCGGGTGGCGGTGATGGCGGCCATGCCCGGGCGGCGGTGATAGAACAATTCATCGTGGCCGGCCGCATCGTCAAAGGTGCTGTGCACATGGCCGTCGATCAGGCCGGGCATCACTGACCGGCCGGTCAGGTCCATGCGCTGAACCTGCGGCCCTTGAGCCGCACGGGCGTCGGCATCGGCGCCCACTGCCACGATGCGTTCGCCCTCGATCAGCAGCGAACCCGCAAACGGCGCCCGGCCCGTGCCATCAATCACGAGCGCGTTTTGAAGCAAGATGGCTGAGCCCATGGATCCGTCCTTGTTTCTCATGTGGAACCAGTATTTCCCTAGCGACTAAAAAAGTCAAATCAGGGAAAACACCATTTCTTTAGAGGCCATGCTATCCCATAGTCAATCAGGTCTTGCAGTCGGGTTTGCCCGGGGGAGGCGTCCTACCGACGAGCGACCGCACTGACCCTTGCCTTCCTGAAGGAACACGCCATGGCCCAGTCCCCCTACGAGAAAGAACAAATCATTCAATTGGTTCAACGCGCGGTGGCGCACGGCACGGCCGGCACCACCGATACGATGCCCGACATCTACCG
>JAXITB010000179.1:0-5985 GCA_034680305.1 Polaromonas sp.
CAGGCGCGTTGATCCGCCACGAGGAAGAAATTCGTGTCTGCGGGTCATCCTTCGACGGACGCTGCCTGTAGTCAGCTCTGGCCCAACTGCCTCGCGATCGCGCTGAGGGCGGCGCGCTCACAAAGTCAGCTCTTGCACCCTTGTATGTAGCAAAGTAGAGTCTGGCCGGCACAGGCCGATTTACCCAGGGCAGGAGCGAATGCCCCATGCCGAGGGAGAGCGAGGGTCGTGCCGGCCACTTTTCTCGCAGCGCACAGGCAGCCCGAACGGTTGTGAGGTCCTGCAGACCGTATCGAACACAAGGAAGGGCACCTGTCGTGAGTGAGAAGATTTTTGTCGGGATTGATGTTTGTAAGGCATGGCTCGATGTAGCCGCGGTTGGCTCTGAAGCTGCGTTGGTGTTGCCTGCCCGGGTGGACAACGACGAACCAGGCCGTGGGGCACTGGCGCAGCAGCTGGTGCAGCTTGCGCCGCAACTGGTCGTGCTGGAGGCCACTGGTGGCTGGGAGACGGCGCTGGCCAGTGAGCTGTGCGCCGCCGGTGTCCGGGTGGCGGTGGTTAATCCCAAGCGCGTGCGGGACTTTGCGCGGGCAGCCGGTGTGCTCGCCAAGACCGACCGGCTTGATGCCCAGGTGCTGGCCACATTCGGCCAACGCATGCAACCGCAGGCGTATGCGTTGCCTGACGAGGCGCAGCAGGAGATCACCGAACTGGTAGACAGGCGCGCGCAGTTGGTGGCAATGCGGGCGCAGGAAAAGAACCGGCTCGTGACAGTCAAGCCCATTGCCCGCAAGAGCGTGCGCCAGCATATCGACTGGCTGGACGCCCAGATCAAACAGCTCGATCGCGAGCTCGATGGACGGCTCAAGGATTCGCCGGTATACAGCCAACAGTACGAGCTGCTGGACAGTATCCCTGGGGTAGGTCGCGTGACCATCAGCACCTTTCTCGGACGACTGCCTGAGCTGGGCTCGTTCGATCGCAAACGCGCTGCTGCGCTGGTGGGTGTAGCCCCGTTTGCCGACGACAGCGGCAAGCGCCGGGGGCAGCGGTACATCCAGGGCGGCCGCGCGGACGTGCGTTGTGTGCTGTATATGGCCGCTCTGAGCGCCTCACGCTGCAACCCGGTGATCCGACAGCTGTACTTGCGTTTGCGTGAAGTAGGCAAGCCGTACAAGGTGGCCATGACCGCTTGCATGCGCAAGCTGCTCACCATCATGAATGCCATCCTGCGCAGCGGACAGCCTTGGCGCAGCGAACCACAATGCCAAGCCACTTGACACGGTTGCTCTCCCAGAGGGAGAGGGAACAAGACCGGGTTGGCTTGCGGGCCTTCCTCATGAAGTCAGGGCGTGGTCACTGACCAGTGCGGTGGGAGCCGCACTCTCGCGGCGATGCGGCCTTTGATCAGATGCCGCGCTTGATCACCTGCGCGTGGCGCTTTCGTACAGGGGCAGTACCTGCGGCAGGGTTTTTTCGATGTCGGCGATGCGGGTCGCGCCGGCCGGGTGGGTCGACAGCCACTGTGGCGGCGCCCCCTTGCTGGCCGCTTGCATCTTGCGCCACAGCGTGACGCCGGCCCGCGGGTCGTAGGCGCCTCGGGCGGCCAGTTCCAGGCCGACGAGGTCGGCCTCGGTTTCGTCGTCGCGGCTGAACTTCAGGGTCAGGAGTTCGGCGCCGTAGTTGGTCACGGTGCGGCCCAGATCGCCCAGCCCCAGCACCTGCGACAAGATGCCTGCGCCGATGTTGGTGGCCGCGCCCTTGCCCATGCGGGCGCGTGCGTGTTCACGCAGCGCATGGGCGATTTCGTGGCCCATGATCTGGGCCACTTCGTCGTCGTTGAGCTGGAGCTGCTCGAGGATGCCGCTGTAGAAGGCAATCTTGCCGCCGGGCATGCAAAACGCATTGATCTGCTTGCTGCCCAGCAGGTTGATCTCCCACCGCCAGGAGCGGGCGCGTGGGTTCCAAGGGGGCGCAAACGGGATCAGGTGATCGGCAATGCGGCGCAGGCGCAGGAGTTGCGGGTGATCGGGCGGTGCCAGGGCGTTTTTGCTGGCGGCCTGTTTGAGCATTTCCTGGTACTGCTGCGCTGCCGAGCGCTCCACGTCTTCGGCCGGCACCAGCTTGGCGAAGGCCGAGGTCTTGCCCACATCGACCTGTGCTACCGCAGGGGTGGCCAGGGCGGCGGCCAGCAAAAAGCCGCGTCGGCTGTTCCAGCGGCCGGGCGCGGACGCGTCGGGGCGCTCGGGCGCCGGGGTCTTGAGGTCACAAAGCCAACACATGGTGCTAATGATAGGGAATTTCTGAACAAATTCGCCGATGCTGGCCATGCCGACGGGTAGGACCTGCGGTCTGAGGCTTGGGCCGCAGCCTGACGATGGGCGCTCTTGTGCACAATGCGCCCATGCGTGCGCTTGAACCGACCATCGCCCGTCTGACCTGGCGTCAGACCCTGGCCACACTGTGGGACTGGCGCGTGCTGTGCCTGCTGGCCATGGGGTTTTCGGCCGGCATCCCGATCTTGCTGATCTTTTCGTCCTTGTCGCTGTGGCTGGGCGAGGCCGGGGTCGAGCGCAAGGCGGTGACTTTTTTCAGCTGGGCCGCGCTGGGTTATTCCTTCAAGTTTGTTTGGGCGCCTCTGGTGGACCGGTTGCCCCTGCCGCTGCTGTCGGCGTGGCTGGGCCGGCGCCGCGCCTGGATGCTGCTGGCGCAACTGGGGGTGGTACTGGCGATTTTGGGCATGGCCAGCACCGACCCGTCGGCCGGCCCGGACGCGCTCACCCGCATGGCCCTGTTTGCGGTGTTGCTGGGCTTTGCCTCGGCCACGCAAGACATCGTGATCGACGCTTATCGCATCGAGATTGCCGCGCCTGAGCAGCAGGGCGTGCTCTCGTCGGCCTACATCGCGGGCTACCGGCTGGGGATGATCGCCGCCGGCGCGGGTGCCTTGTATCTGGCCACTTATTGGGGCTCGACCAAGGGCGCCTATGTGTACAGCGCCTGGCAGTGGACTTACGCCGTGATGGCGTCCACGATGCTGGTGGGCATGCTCACCACGCTCTTGGCCCGTGAGCCCGATGCCAGCGCACGGGCCGAGCGACAGCCTTCGAGCGAGCACCTGCGTTTGCTGCTCGTGTTTTTGGCCAGTGTGCTGGCCTTTGTGGGTGTGTTTTGGCTGTGGGGCGATGTGTGGGGTGCGATCAAGACCGGTCCTTTGCTGGGCCTGCTGCTGGAGGCAGTGCGCATGGCGCTGTCGCTGGCGGCGGCTTTTGCGGTGGGGGCGGCGCTGGTCAAGCTGGGCCTGGCCAGGGCGCAGCAGGCCCATGAAACCTGGGTGATGCCAGCGCTCGATTTTTTCAAGCGCTATGGCGCGCGCACCGCCTGGTTGTTGCTGGCCCTGGTGGGGCTGTATCGCATCTCTGACATTGTGCTGGGCGTGATCTCCAACGTGTTCTATCAGGACCTGGGCTTTTCCAAGGTGGAGATCGCCAATGCGGTCAAGACCTTTGGCGTGGTGGTCAGCATCGTGGGTGGCTTTTGGGGCGGGCTGCTGGCCGCACGGCTGGGTGTGATGCGTTCTTTGTTTTGGGGCGCGGTGCTGTCGGCGCTGACCAACCTGGGTTTTGTCTGGCTGGCGCAGGCCGGTCACCATGTGGCGGGCTTGTATGTGGTGGTGGCGGCAGACAACCTGGCCGCTGGCTTTGCCAGCGCCGCATTCGTGGCGTTTTTGTCCAGCCTGACCCATGTCTCGTTCACCGCGGTTCAGTACGCCATCTTCAGCTCGCTCATGACCTTGCTGCCCAAGACCCTGGGCGGTTATTCGGGCGCCATGGTCGATGTGCTGGGCTATCCGTGGTTCTTTGTGCTGACCACGCTCATGGGCTTGCCGGTGTTGGCGCTGGTGGCCTGGGCCAGCAGGCGCCTGGCCCCGCAGGCCTGAGCGATGTCTTGGGGATGGGCCAGGTCTTCACACATCTTTACCTCGGCCTCAAGCGCACTTGACCGGCGCCGAACACAGTAGCCCCATGACGCCTACGCGCCTGCTGCTCATCGACGACGACGCCCGTCTGGCGGCCATGGTGGCCGACTACCTGCGCCAGAGCGGTTATGCGGTCTCGCACGCGGCCGACGGGGCAAGCGGCATGCAGGCCTTGGTTCAATTCAGTCCGGACCTGGTGATCCTCGACCTCATGCTGCCCGATGCCGATGGGCTGGACCTGTGCCGCCGCATCAAGGCCCAGTCGCCGGCGGCTGTACTCATGCTCACCGCCAAGGGCGACCCGATGGACCGGGTGGTGGGCCTGGAGATTGGCGCCGACGATTACTTGCCCAAGCCCTTCGAGCCGCGCGAATTGCTGGCACGCGTTCGGGCTGTTTTGCGGCGCGGGCAGGCCGGTGTGGCCACGCTCTCGACTCAGGCGCAGCGACCGCCCCTGCGTTTTGGCTCGCTCGAAATCGACCCGGAGGCGCGCAGCGTGGTGGTGGCCGGCCAAGCTTGTGAGCTCACCTCGTATCAATTCGATTTATTGCTGGTCATGGCCGAGCGTGCCGGCCGTGTGCTGACCCGTGACCAGATCATGGAGGCGGTGCGCGGGCGCGAGCTGGAGGCCTTTGATCGATCCATCGACGTGCACATGGGCCGCATCCGGCAGGCCATCGAGGCCGACCCGAAGGCGCCACGCCGCATCCTGACGGTGCGCGGCGTCGGTTATGTGTTTGCCAAGCAGCAGGACTGATCCCGTGTCTTTACTCGGCTCTCGTCTTTACCTGCGCATCTGGCTGGCGGTGGTGGCCGCCGTGGTGCTGATCACCTTGGCGGTGGGCTGGGCCTGGCGGGTCTCGCGGGAGAGCGTGGTTCGCGAGGCGCCGGTGCGCGAAATCGTGCTGCGCAACCAGGCCGGTGAGGTCATTGCCCAGGGGCAGGGGCCGGCCGATCGGCGGGCCGGTCGCGGCCCGGTGTTTGAACTGCAAAGCAGTGACGGACAGCGCTGGCAGCTCGAACTGAGCCGCCCGCCCAGAGCCGGGGGGCCGCCCCATGGCGGCCCGGGCGATGGTCCGATGGGCGCCATGATGGGCTGGCGCCCGCCGCTGAGTTTTTTCTGGCTGCTGGTGATCGTGGCGGTGGCAGTGGCCCTGGGGGCCTATCCGGTCATCCGGCGGCTGACCAAGCGGCTCGAAGCCCTGCAAAGCGGCGTCGAGCGCTGGGGCCGGGGCGACCTGAGCGCCCGCATGCCGGTGCAGGGCCATGACGAGGTGGCGTTTTTGGCCGAGCGCTTCAACCATGCGGCCGAGCGCATCGAGCAACTGCTGGCCTCGCACAAGGCCTTGCTGGCCCATGCCTCGCATGAATTGCGCTCGCCGCTGGCGCGCATTCGCATGAGCTTGGAGCTGATGGCGCAGGCCGGCCCGCAGAGCCAGGCGCAGCGCGAGGAGATCGGGCGCAACATCCGTGAGCTCGATCAGCTGATCGATGAAATCCTCCTGGCCAGCCGGCTCGACAGCCAGCAAGGCGATGCCGAGCCGTTTGAGGAGCTCGACTTTATGGGTTTGGCGGCCGAAGAGTGCGCCCGCACCGGCGCGCAGTTGCAGGTGCTCTCGCCCGAGGTGGCGCGCGGCATGCTGCTGCAAGGCTCGCCCCGGCTGCTGCGCCGACTGCTGCGCAATTTGTTGGAACACGCCCAGCGCCATGGGGCCGGTCAGGTCACCTTGTCCTTGGATGTTCAGCGTGGGCAGTGGGTGGTGCGGGTCGACGATCACGGCCCGGGCGTGCCGCCGGCCTACCGCGAGCAGATTTTCGAGCCTTTTTTTCGGCTGCCGGGCGCGAGTGAGCGGGCCGGGGGTGTGGGCCTGGGCCTGGCCTTGGTCAAGACCATCGCGCAGCGCCACGGCGGCACGGTGTCATGCGAGGAGGCCGTCGGTGGCGGTGCCAGCTTTGTGTTCAGGCTCAGTCGCTGACCAACGGCCAATGAACGATTCAATCTCATC
>JAXITB010000180.1:0-5979 GCA_034680305.1 Polaromonas sp.
CCGCCGTCATCAGCCATCGCTCGGGCGAGACCGAAGACGCCACCATTGCCGACATCGCGGTAGGCCTGAACGCTGGCCAGATCAAGACTGGCTCACTCTCGCGATCGGACCGCATGGCCAAGTACAACCAGTTGCTGCGCATCGAGGAAGACCTGGGCGACATTGCCAGCTACCCCGGCCGCGCCGCCTTCTACAACCTGCGCTGAGCACCCGGCTTCAGGTCATGGGAAAACGCCTCGTCACAAGTCTGCTGTTGATTTTGCTGCTGGTCTTGCAGGGGCAGTTGTGGTTCGGCCGGGGCAGCCTGCCCAATGTTCGGCAGATGCAGGACAAGCTCAGCGAAATGAACGCCCAAAACCAGAAGGCCCAGGCTGAAAACGACCGTCTGGCCTCCGAAGTCCGTGACCTCAAGGAGGGGCTGGACATGGTCGAAGAAAAGGCGCGCAGCGAGTTGGGCATGGTCAAGCCCAACGAAATCTTCGTGCAGTTCAGCCCCAGCAAGAAATAAGGGCCTGTGGCCGTCACTGCATCTGGCGGGCAGGCCGCCGCACCCCCAAGCAGTGCCCCCTTACGGGTCGTCGTGCTCAGCGATGACCCGCAAGCGGCGCAGGCCACGGTGGCCACCCTGCGCTCTGCCATTGCGGCCCACCCGCAGGTTGCGCCCGGTGCGTTCGATCTGCTGCCCGCCTCCAATGGCCTGGCCGCTGTCGGCTGCGACATCTGCCTGTTGCTGTCCTGGGACGAGGGTCGGTCAGACGCAGCCGGTCAGGGTGTGACGGGACTGCAGGCTCACCAGGCGCTTAGGCAGACCCTCTTGACCCGTCAGCAGCCCTTTGCCGTGCTGCGCGGCACGCCGAGTCAGCAGGTCGAACAAGCGCTCGCCGCCCTGGCCCGGCGCCACGCCGCCCTCATGCCGGCAGGCGCGCAAACGCTGGGCCGACCCGGCTGGCAATCGCTGTGCGAAAAGTGCGACGACCCCGAGTGCGAACACCGCCTGCTCAGCCAATTGCTTGAGCGCAAGGCGGCCGCACAGAAGCCAGCCTAGCCCCCCACAGGCTGAGGCAAGCAGGGGTTGGGCGACTGAACCCCTACTCAATGCACGCCGCCGGGCGCTGGCGACTGATCGCTGTGCCCAGTGAAGACCTGGGCCGAATCGACGGCATCGAAGTGATAGAGCACACCGCAAAACTCGCAGCCCACCTCGACGCGTCCCTGCTCGGCCAGAATCTGCTCGACCTCAGCGCGACCGAGCCCCCGCAGCATGCCACCGACCCGCTGACGCGAGCAAGTGCAGGCAAAGCGCGGTTGCTGGGGCTCGAAACGGATGATCGGCTCCTGCCAGAAGAGCCGATGCAGCACCTGATCGGCACTCAGGCTGAGCAATTCCTGTGGCTGCAAAGTGGCCGCCAGCATGGCAATGCGCCGATAGTCCTCGTTGCGGCCAATCTGGTCCTCATTGGCATCGCGGTCCATTTGACCGGCCAAATTACCCTGACCCATCACCGGTAAGCGCTGAATCAGTAGGCCCGCGGCCAACTCAGCGTTGGCTGCCAAGACCAAACAGGTGTCGAGCTGCTCGCTTTGCAGCATGTAGTGCTCCAGCACCTGGCTGAGCTCTTCCAGCTTCTCGTGGCGATCGTCAAAAAGCGGCACCACCCCCTGGTAAGGCTGCTGTCCCGGCAAGCGATCCTTCGGGTCGAGCGTGATCGCACAACGCCCCCGGTTGTCCACATTGACCATCTGACTCAAGCTGGCCCCCGCAGGCACCGCCTCACGCCCCTGCGGGCCAAAGGACGCGGTGACCCGAAAGCTCAGGTCGGACTGGACCTCGGCCACCGCCAGCTTGACCGGTCCGTCGCCAGAAATCTGCAGCACCAGGGCCCCGTTGAACTTGATGTTGCCCTGCATGAGCACACCGGCAGCGGCCATTTGGCCCAGCAACTGCTCCACCTCGGGCGGGTAACCCCCAGCGCTCCGTCGGCGCCTCAGAATCTCCTGCCAAGCGTCGGTCAGACGCACCAGCATGCCGCGCACCGGCAAGCCCTCGAAAATGAATTTATGCAACTCGGACATGGCCGGGCAGCGCCCCTTTCAGGCAATGGAAAACAAGACCAGACCAGCCCGAGGCGGGCTCAGGCGGGGTCTGCGAAACCGGTGCGGACCTTCCTCAGGCCAAGCGACGCAACCCCGCCTTGAAGCGGCGGGCATTGTCGACATAGCCCAGCACATTGCGGCGGATGTTGGCGATCTGCTCGGGTGTGAGTTGGCGCACGACCTTGGCCGGACTGCCCAGAATCATCGAGCCCTCCGGGAACTCCTTGCCCTCGGTGACCAGCGAGCCGGCACCGACCAGACAGTTCTTGCCGATCTTGGCGCCATTGAGGATCACGGACTGGATCCCAATGAGGCAGCCGTCGCCAATGGTGCAGCCATGCAGCATGACCTGGTGGCCGACCGTCACATACTGCCCCACCGTCATGGGCTGACCGATGTCCGAATGCAAAACGCTGCCATCCTGGATGTTGCTGCCCTGCCCGATATGTATCGGCTCGTTGTCACCGCGCAGCACCGCACCAAACCAAATGCTGGCATCTTGCTCGAGGATCACCCGCCCCATGACCTGGGCGCTATCGGCCACCCAGGCGCTTTCATGAATACGGGGGATCGCATCGTCGATCTGATAAATGGCCATGAGCGCGC
This sequence comes from Polaromonas sp., assembly GCA_034680305.1. Taxonomy (GTDB): domain Bacteria; phylum Pseudomonadota; class Gammaproteobacteria; order Burkholderiales; family Burkholderiaceae_C; genus Polaromonas. The sequence goes on from JAXITB010000180.1 coordinate 2,701, forward strand.
GTTCGCAAAAAGCCGCAATTGTAGATTCCCACCCTGGCGGCTGAGCATCGCACCGCGCTGACCGTCCTCGGGGGTGGCCAGCAGGCTTCAGACCATGCTGCCCACCACAGCGCAAGGGACGCATCTGGCTGGCCCACCCGCGCTCCTAAAATGCCAGGCCTATGACCTGCCTGCGCAGCCGGGCGCTGCACATCATCCGCATTCGAGACGCAGACGCCAAGGCGGCTTCGCTGCGCGACTGGCCGAGCGACCTCCCCCTGGATCCTCAGCGCCGATGGGTGGAACCCGAAGGCGTACCCGGGCGGCCCGACCGGCCCCGTCTGCTGCCGCCGCGCGAAGTGCCTCAGCGTGCCATGGGCACAGCCCAAGGCCGCGCGGGGCTCATCCATGCCCTGGCCCACATTGAATGCAATGCCATGGACCTGGCGCTTGACGTGATCTGGCGTTTCCCTGACATGCCTGAAACTTTCTATCGCGACTGGCTGAAGGTGGCCCAGGAGGAGGCACTGCATTTTTCTTTGCTGCACCAGCACCTGCAGGCTCTGGGCTACCGCTACGGCGACTTCGATGCCCATGAAGGCCTGTGGGACATGGCCCGCCGTACCCAGGGCGACCTGCTGGGCCGCCTGGCTGTGGTGCCGCGCATCTTGGAGGCCCGGGGCTTGGACGCCTCGCCGGCCATTGCCCACAACCTCAAGTCGGCCGGCGACCGACGTGCCGCCGACATCGTAGGCATCATCCTGCGCGACGAGATCGGCCATGTGGCCATTGGCAACCACTGGTTTGCTTGGCTGTGCACGCAGCGCGACCTTGAGCCAGACGAGCAACAAGCCCTGCTGGCGAGGCGCTATGGCGCGCCCCACCCAAAGGGGCCATTTAACCTGAGTGCCCGCCGCGCTGCCGGGTTCACCGCCGCGGAACTGGCCAGACTGAGCGCCTGAAAACCCACCCTGACGACGGCCTCCTGCCCGGGTTCTGAAGCGCCTGTCGGACTCAATCGCCAAGCTGCGCCGGAGCACGGCTTGATCGCGCGGCTTGTGTGCCGCCGCGCTTGTCGGCTCGCACCATCGGCCCTTAGGCTCACGCCCAGAACCCGGACCTAAGCGGCCCCGGACCGCACTGCGGCCTGGCAACACAGGCTTGACCCCAAGGAGGCATCCAGATGCTCATGCGTTCGTCTCGACAGCCCATGGCCCGCACTGCGCTCCTGCCGGACCAGATGCAGTTGCAGCTGCCCTCGGGGCAGCTCATCGGCTCGGCCGGTGCCCCGGTGCGTGTGCAACTCAAACACTGGTCCAGCCTGGCCCGGCTCCAGGCGGCGCGTGTGGGCGCACTGGCCGAAGACTATGTCGAAGGCCGGCTGCAGTTGCAGGGCCGCATGCGCCAGGTGATGGCCGCCGTGGCGCAACTGGTACCGGCCGATGCCGCGCAGCCGCGAGCTCAGCCATGGCGCCACTGGCCGCGGCGCCTGCGATCGCTGGCCCTGCACACCCGTGAACGCGACGCCGCGCAGATCGCATTTCACTACGACCTCAGCGACGCCTTCTATGCCCTCTGGCTGGACCCTCTGCGCGTCTACTCCTGCGCCTACTTCCGCCGACCCGACATGAGCCTGGCGCAAGCCCAAGAGGCCAAGCTGGAGCACATCTGCCGCAAGCTCATGCTCAAGCCTGGCGATCGCTTTCTGGACATCGGTGCAGGCTGGGGCGGGCTCCTGCTGTGGGCGGCTGAGCACCATGGCGTCGAAGCCACGGGCATCACGCTGTCCAAACACCAGCATGCGTATGTGAGCCAACTGATCGATCAAAAGGGTTTGAGCCATCGGGTGCGCATGCGCTTGATGGACTACCGGGACCTCGATGAGGGCCAGCCCTACGACAAGATCGCATCGGTGGGCATGTTCGAGCACGTCGGCCAGGCTCGCCTCCTAGGCTACTTCGCCAAGATCCGCCGACTGCTGCGGCCGGGCGGCCTGCTCATGAACCATGGCATCACTGCCGGCACCACCGGTCATCAGCAGTTGGGCGCCGGCATGGGCGACTTCATCGAGAAATACATCTTCCCGGGGGGCGAGTTGATGCACAGCAGCACCGTGCTGGCCCACATGGCCGATGCCGGCCTGGAGATGGTCGACACCGAAAACCTGCGGCCCCACTATGCCCGCACCCTGTGGGCCTGGTCCGACGCCCTGGAGTCCACGCTGGAGTCGGCTCAGGCCGTGCTCGCGGCCGACCTCGGCGCCCAGCGGGCCGACAAGGTGCTGCGCGCCTACCGCCTGTATCTGGCCGGCTGCGCCATGAGCTTTGAGCAAGGCTGGATCTCCCTGCACCAGATGCTGGCCGCCCGACCGACCGGCCAAACCGAAGGCACGCCACTGCCCGGCAGCCAGAGCGATCACCCGTTTCATCGCGAGCACATGTACCCATCTCAGCCCTAAGGCTGGCCCGCCCAAGCGAGTCGCTTGGACCTCAGGACCCACGCGGATGGTGCGATGCATGCACCTGACGCAAACGTTCACGCGCCACATGGGTGTAGATGGTGGTGGTGGAAATGTCGGCGTGGCCAAGCAGCATCTGCACCGCACGCAGGTCCGCACCGTGGTTGAGCAGGTGGGTGGCAAAGGCATGGCGCAGGCTGTGCGGCGACAGCGGCGCCGTGATGCCGGCCTGTCGGGCGTACTTCTTAACCAGCATCCAGAACATGACGCGGCTCATGCCTTGGCCGCGGGCAGTCACAAACAGGTCGTCACTGGCCTGCCCGGCCAAGATACCCGCGCGCGCGCTGACCAGGTAAGCCTCTAAATGCTCACGCGCCACCGCCCCGAAGGGCACCAGCCGCTCCTTGCTGCCCTTGCCCAAAACGCGCAGCACGCCCTCGTTCATGCCCAGGTGAAAGGTCTTGAGCCCGACCAGTTCACTGACCCGCAGGCCGCTGGCGTACAGCAATTCAAGCATGGCCTTGTCGCGCAGGCCCAGCGGTGTATCGAGGTCGGGCGCAGCCAACAATTGTTCGACCATGGCCTCGCTCAGGCTCTTGGGCACCCTCAGCGGCTGACGCGCGGCCAGCAAACGAAGGGTCGGGTCTTCGCCGATGCGCCCCTCCCGCAGAGCCCAGCGAAAGTAGCGTTTGAACACCGTCAATCGGCGGTTGGCCGAGCTTGCACGCGAGCTGGCATGACGGGCGGAGAAATAGTCATGCAGGTCGGCCTCGCCGCTGGCGTCAATGGCTTTGTCCCGCTCGCGCAGCCAAATCGCGTAGTGGGTCAAATCGCGCCGGTAG
>JAXITB010000181.1:0-5975 GCA_034680305.1 Polaromonas sp.
GCCCGCTGCGCGCCCCTGACCTGCGCGGGCTGCCACCGACCTGGATCCTGACGGCCGAGTACGACGTGCTGTGCGATGAGGGCCAAGCTTTTGCAGACCGACTGCAGCAAGCTGGCGTCGCCGTTGAATCCCAGTGTGCGTGGGGCCTCAATCATGGATTTCTCAAACACGCCGCCCGCCTGCCGCAAGCCGACGAAGGCATGGCCCGCGCCTGCGCCTGGCTGCGCAAGCGCTACGCCGCATTCGGCTCGTCCGATCGCATGCGTGCCACCCCACACGGCAGGCTCAGCGCCTGACCTTCAAACAGGAGTAAGCAGATGGCAGGAACCGTAGGCATTGATGTCGGTGGCACGTTCACCGACCTGTATTTTTCCGGCAGCCCCGGCCGACCTCACCAGATTCTCAAGGTGCCCTCGACGCCGCATGACCCATCGGTGGGGTTGCTCAATGCCTTGCACGCCGCCGGCCTGAGCCCGGACGAGCTCGACGCGATTTTGCACGGCACCACGATTGCCACCAATGCGGTGATCGAGCGCAAGGGCGCGCGCTGCGCACTGATCACCACCCGTGGCTTTCGCGATGTGATCGAACTTGGCCGCCGTGACCGTCCGCAGATGTATGGCCTCGAAGGCGTACACGAGCCGCTGGTGCCGCGTGATCTGCGTTTTGAGGTTGACGAGCGCATGGACTATGAAGGGCGGGTGCTGCAGCCCCTGGACGAGGCCGGCCTGCGTGCGGTAGCACGCGAACTGCAGGCCCGCGGCGTTGAATCGGTGGTCATCGCCTTCCTGCACGCTTATGCCAACACCGCCCATGAGGAGCGGGCGCGTCAGATCCTGGCCGAGATCCACCCCGCCTGGGAGCTGGTCACCGCCACCTCGGTGGTGCGCGAGTACTATGAATTTGAACGCACCAGTACGGCGGTGGTGCAGGGTTTCCTGCAGCCCCTGGTGGCGCGCTATGCAAAAAACCTGGCCGACAAGCTGCAGGGCTGGGGCTTCAACCGTGAAGTGGCCATCATGCAGTCCAACGGCGGCGTCGCGCCGCTGCGTCAGTTGGGCCAGCGCTCGGCTTACATCGTGCGTTCGGGGCCGGCCGCTGGCGTCACGGCCGCCGCCCTGATTGCCGCTGAATCGGGCTTTAGCCATGTGATCACCGGCGACATGGGCGGCACCAGCTTCGATGTGGCGGTCATCATCAACGGCAAGCCTGAGGTCGCCGAGCTGACTAACCTCGATTTCCGCATTCCGCTGCGTTTGCCCATGATCGATGTACACACCATCGGTGCCGGCGGCGGCAGCATTGCTTACCTGGACCGCGGTGGCATGCTTCAGGTTGGCCCGCGCAGCGCCGGTGCGGTGCCCGGCCCGGTGGCCTACCGCCGAGGCGGCACCGAGCCCACCGTGACCGACGCCAATGTGGTGCTCGGTCGCATTAACCCGGAAAGCCGTATGAACGGCGACGGCAGTACCCTCGATGTCGAGGGCGCCCGAAAGGCCGTGGCCGACTTGGGCCACAAGCTCGGTCTGGGCATGGAGCAGACGGCCGAGGCCATGTTGGCCGTGGTCAACCAGCGCATGGCCGGTCGCATGCGACTGATGTCGATCGAACGCGGCCTGGACCCGCGTGACTTTGCTCTGGTGGCCTTCGGCGGTGCGGGCCCCCTGCACGGCGGCGCGCTGATTCGGGAGGTCAGTGTGAGCACGATGCTCGTGCCGCAGTACCCAGGCGTGCTGTGTGCGCTCGGCTGTGCCTACGCCGACCTGCGCTATGACATCTCGCAGACGATCGAAAAACGTCTGGATGCCATTGATCCACAGGACCTCGCGGCCATCTTCGAGCGCCAGCGCGAGCAGGCGCAGGCGCAGATCCGCGACAGCCAGGTGCCGGTTGACTCCGTGGTCCTGTCGCATGCGGCCGACATGGCTTATGCCGGCCAGATTCATTCGCTGCGTGTGCCGGTGCAACCCGGCATGGGGCGTGCTGAACTTGAGCAGGCCTTCGTGGACACCTATCGCCATCAGTTCGGTAACACGCTCAAGGACATCCCGGCAGTGATGGTCAATCTGCGCACCGTGGCAGTGGGCTCGCGCAGTACCTCGGCCGCATCACGCCCGCAGGCCCTGGCCTCCAGCGCCACGCCTGAGCCGGTGGGGCGCCGTCCGGTGCATTTTCAGCGCTGGTACGACACCCCCGTCTATCAGCGCGACGACCTGCTGCCTGGCATGTCCTTCGACGGCCCGGCCATCATCGAGCAGAAAGACACCACCACCGTGGTCGAGCCCGACATGACCTTGGTGGTCGACCCCCACAGCAATCTTTTGGTGAAGGTGAAATAAATGGATCCAGTGACCTTGGCCGTGGTGCGCGGCAGCCTCGAGCAAATCGCCGACGAGATGGATCTGCAACTGATTCATGCAGCCATCTCGCCCATCATTTCCGAAACCAACGACTGCGCCAACGGCATCTTCCACCCGGAGACCGGCGAGACCATCGCCCAGGGTCGATATGGACTGCCGGTGTTCTTGGCCTACATGCAGTTTGCGGTGCAGCATGTCATCAAGCTGGCCCGCGATCAGGGGGGCTTCAAGCCGGGCGATATCTGGATCATGAACGACACCTATGTGGGTGGCAGCCACTTGCAGGACGTGCAACTGGTCGCCCCCATCTTCGCTGACGGCAAGCTGTTTGCTGTGCTGGCCACCACCGGCCACTGGATGGACATTGGCGGCAACGTGCCCGGTGGCTGGGGCCCCAAGGCCACCGAAATCCACCAAGAAGGCATCGTCATCCCGCCAGTCAAGCTCTATGAGGAAGGGCGCCTGAACGAGGCCCTGCTGGCCATGTTCAAGGCCAATGTGCGCTTGCCCAAAGAAATTGCCGGCGACCTGTCGGCCATGGTCAATGTGTTTGCTGTCGGTCACCGGGGCATCGAGGCGCTGGTGCAGCGCTACGGCCGCGACACGCTCAGCCAGTGCCTCAACGAGATGATTGCCTATTCGGAGCGGCAGATGCGCTCCTACATCGCTGAGATCCCCGATGGCACCTACCGTTGTGAGGATTTTCTGGACAACGACGGCATCAATGACACCCCGGTCCCGGTCAAGCTGGCCATCACCGTCAAGGGCGATGAAATGCATTTCGACTTTACCGGCACCGGTGCCAGCACCACCGGACCGATGAACATGTCGAGGAACACCACCCTATCCTCGTGCTATGTGGCCATCAAGCACATCTTTCCCGATGTGCCGGTCAATGGCGGCACCTTCCGGCCGATCAGCTTTACCTTGCCGCCGCGCACCTTGCTCTCGGCCGAATACCCCACCGCCTGCGGCGGCTACCTCGAGCCCATGGGGCGGGCCATCGATGTGACCTTTGGCGCCTTGGCCCAGGCCATTCCCGACAAGGCGCCGGCCGCTTTCTTCGGCACCATCGGCGTGACCGCCATCAGCGGGACCCACCCGCGCTCGGGCAACTACTTCGTGGGCGTGTTCCCCTACCCTGGCGGCTATGGCGCCAGCAAGGCCAGCGACGGCCTGATCAACGGCACACCGCCGCAGTCCATGGCCAACTTCATGTCGCTGGAGATGTCTGAGCATCGCTTCCCGATTCGTTTCAATCACTTCAGCGTCCGCGACGATTCGGGCGGCGCCGGTTGGCACCGTGGCGGCTGTGGCACCAGCTACAGCTTTACCACCTGGAATGAATGCCTCGTGACCGTGCTTGGCGATCGGGCCGATCACGCGCCCTTCGGCGTGCGCGGCGGTGGCTCGGCGCAAGCCAATCGGGTGGAATTCGTCACCGGCGGCAAGACCTGGACGCCGCAGATGCGCAGCAAGGAAGACAAACGCCCGCTCAAGGCCGGCGACACCTTGCGTGCCAACTCGCCCGGCGGCGGCGGCTACGGCAATCCACTCGAGCGCGACCTCGATGCGCTTGAGCGCGACCTCAATGGCGCCTACATCTCGCGTCAGACGGCCGAGCAGGTCTATGGCGTGGTGATTGCCAGTCAGAGCCAGCCCGAAGCGGGCACACCGATCTACACGATTGACCGTTCGGCCAGCGAGCAGCGCCGACAGCAGCTGACCAACCAGGCGCGCAGCGCCTGATCAGACCGTGCGTGCCAGTTAAAAACCAGGCAAACAGGAAAGCCATGACACACGACAGCGCCGGAAGTTGGGAATTGCCAGAAGAGTTGAGGATGTTGCAGGACACCATCCGCCGCTTCATGCAGGAGGAGGTCAAGCCAGTCGAAGACACCCTCGAGCACGATGCCTACGAACCGCCTGCGCCTCAGCTGGCGGCCCTACAGAACAAGGCCAAAGACCTCGGCTTGTGGCTGTTTGAGACGCCGGCCGAAAACGGTGGCGCCGGTCTGAGCCTGCTGGGCCAGTGCGTGGCCGCCGAAGAGACGGCCAAATGCCGCATGGGCGCCTACATCGCCGGTTGCGGGGCCTTCGGATTTGATCCGCCCAACGTGATCTGGAAGGGCACCGAGCACCAGCAGCGCTTTGCCCGCGAGGATGTGGCCAATGGCACCAAGGCCTTTGTTGCCATCAGCGAACCCTCCGGCGGCTCCGATCCTGGGCGGGCCATCCAGACCCGTGCCGAGCGCAAGAGCGACCGCTATGTCATCAACGGCACCAAGATCTGGATCTCGGGTGCCGGTATGGCCAAGTGGGGCATCGTGTTTGCGCGGGTCGGCGACAGCAAGGGGCGCGATGGCATCACCAGCTTTGTGGTCGACAAGAGCCGTCCCGGCATCAGCCTGTCCAAGATTCCGGTGATCCGCTCCTATTCGCCCTACGAGGTGCACTTTGACAACTACGAGGTGCCGATGGAAGACCGGCTGGGCGAAGAGGGCAAGGGCTTTGCCTTCGCTGAAGAATGGCTGGTTCACGCCCGGCCACCTTATGCGGCAGCGACCATTGGCATCGCACAGGCCGCACTGGACATCGCCATCGACTGGGCCAGACAGCGCAAAGCCTTCGGCAGCCATCTGGCCGACAAGCAGGCCGTTCAATGGATGATCGCCGACTCCGAGATCGAGTTGCGGGCGGCCCGCCTGTTGGTCTATCAGGCCGCTTGGAATGCCGACATGGGTCGCAACATCAAGGTCGACGCCTCGATTGCCAAGGTCTACGGTACCGAGACGGCCGGTCGGGTGGTGGATCGCTGCATTCAGATTCTGGGCGGGATGGGTGTGGCCCAGGAACTGCCGCTGGAGCGTTGGTACCGCGAGATGCGCATCAAGCGCATCGGCGAGGGCCCTTCGGAGGTGCACCGCATGGTGGTGGCCCGCGACATTCTCGGCGCCTTGCGGCAGGGTTGAGACAAGGAGCGCAGCATGTCCATTGATCTGAGCGTTTCTGACGAGGGTGTGGCCCTTATCACCATCAACCGCCCCGAGCGTCTGAACGCCATGGACGCCGACCACTACCAGGCCCTCTCTAAGGCCTGGATCACGGTGCGCGACGATCCGGCCATCCGTGTGGCCATCGTGACCGGTGCCGGGGAGAAATCCTTCACCACTGGCGCGGACATCAAGAGCTTCATCACCGCGCCCACGCCCATGTCCGAGATGTGGCTGACTCAGGCCGACCAATTGCTCAACCGTGGGCTGGAGGTCTGGAAGCCGGTCATCAGTGCCATCAATGGTTACTGTCTGGGTGGCGGCATCACCCTGATGCTGGCCACCGATATTCGGGTAGCCGCGGAGCACGCCACCTTCAACCTGGCCGAAGTCAAGCGCGGCATGATCGCCGGCAATGGGGGCACCCAGCGCATCATGAGCCAGGTGCCTTACGCGATTGGCATGGAAATCTTGCTGACCGGCGACACCTTCAATGCCGCCACCGCCGAGCGTTGGGGCCTGGTCAACAAGGTGGTTCCCAGTGACCAGCTGATGTCAACCGCCATATTGCCTTCTTAAAAGAAGATAAAAACAAATTAAAGAGTGTTTCAAAATTAGCTGA
>JAXITB010000182.1:0-5858 GCA_034680305.1 Polaromonas sp.
AGCGTCCCCACCTTACACACATTGAGCATCGTCATGGACGCAGAACGCATCAACCTGATCGGCAACACCTTGCAAGACCTCGGTCTGAGGGTCAATGAACTTCGGGGGTATCTTTGACTACCCTGCCAAGGAACGCAAACTCCATGAGGTGAACGCGGCCCTGGAGGACCCAAAAGTCTGGGACAACCCCAAGCGCGCGCAAGAGCTCGGCAAGGAGAAAAAGTCCCTCGAAGACGTGGTGATGGTGCTCGACCGCCTGAGCCAGGAGATCGCTGACAACCTGGAATTGTTCGAGATGTCGCGCGACGACGGCGACGAGGCGGGACTGACAACCATTGAGGCCGAAGCCGCCAAGGTGCAGGGCGAGGTCGAAAAGCTCGAGTTTCGGCGCATGTTCAGCAACCAGGCTGACCCGCTCAATGCCTTCCTGGACATTCAGGCCGGCGCCGGCGGTACCGAGGCCTGCGACTGGGCCAGCATGCTGCTGCGCCAGTACCTGAAATACGCCGAGCGCAAGGGCTTCAAAGCCACGGTCGAGGACGAATCGGCCGGCGATACCGCCGGCATCAAGGGCGCCACCATCAAGATCGAGGGCGATTACGCCTTTGGCTTGCTGCGCACGGAAACCGGCGTGCACCGTCTGGTGCGCAAGTCGCCCTTTGATTCATCGGGCGGGCGTCACACCTCTTTTGCCTCGGTCTTCGTCTACCCCGAGATCGACGACTCCATCGAGATCGAAATCAATCCGGCCGATGTGCGCACCGACACCTTCCGCGCTTCGGGCGCTGGCGGGCAGCACATCAACAAGACCGACTCGGCCGTGCGCCTGACCCACATTCCTACAGGCATCGTGGTGCAGTGCCAAGACGGCCGCTCGCAACACAGCAACCGAGACGTGGCGTGGAAGCGACTGCGCTCACGCCTGTACGACCACGAACTGCGCAAGCGCCAGGCCGAGCAGCAAAAACTCGAAGACAGCAAAACCGACGTCGGTTGGGGCCACCAGATCCGCAGCTACGTGCTCGACCAGAGCCGCATCAAGGACCTGCGCACCAACTTCGAAACCTCGGCGACTCAAAAAGTGCTCGATGGCGACCTCGACGCCTTCATCGAAGCATCGCTCAAACAAGGCGTCTGAAGACGCCTTCCTCCCCAGGAGTTCACCATGCGTGACGGACAGTCCCCCGGCAGCGCCATCTTGCGCGCCGACTACCAGCCCCCGGCCTTCTGGGTCGACAGCGTCGACCTGAGCTTTGACCTGGACCCGCAAAAAACCCGCGTGCTCAACCGCATGAAGCTGCGCCGCAACGAGCAAGTGGCAGCCCAGCCGCTGCGGCTCGACGGCGAAGAGCTCAATCTGGCGCGCGTGCTGGTCAACGGCCAGGGCACTTCCTTCAAGATGGACGGCGGCCAATTGGTGCTGGAGAACCTGCCGCAAGGCCCCGAGGCCTTCGATCTGGAAATCTTCACCACCTGCAACCCGTCGAAGAACACCCAATTGATGGGGCTGTACGTCAGCAACGATTCGTTTTTCACGCAGTGCGAAGCGCAGGGCTTTCGGCGCATCACCTACTTCCTCGACCGCCCCGACGTGATGGCCAGCTACAGCGTCACGCTGCGGGCCGACAAGGCCAAGTACCCGGTGCTGCTGTCCAACGGCAATTTGGTCGAGCAAGGCGAGCTCGAAGACGGCCGCCATTACGCCAAGTGGGTCGACCCGCACAAAAAACCCTGCTACCTCTTTGCCTTGGTGGCCGGCCAGCTGGTCTGCCGTGAGCAGCGCATCACCGCTCGCTCAGGACAAGAGCACCTGCTGCAGGTGTATGTGCGAGCAGGCGATCTCGACAAGACCGAGCACGCCATGAACAGCCTGATGGCCTCGATCGCCTGGGACGAGGCCCGCTTTGGGCTGCCGCTGGACCTCGAGCGCTTCATGATCGTGGCCACCAGCGACTTCAACATGGGCGCCATGGAAAACAAGGGCCTGAACGTCTTCAACACCAAGTACGTGCTGGCCAGCCAGGCCACCGCCACCGACACCGACTTTGCCAATATCGAAAGCGTGGTCGGCCACGAATACTTTCATAACTGGACCGGCAACCGCATCACCTGCCGCGACTGGTTTCAACTCTCGCTCAAGGAGGGCCTGACCGTCTTTCGCGATCAGGAGTTCTCGCAAGACCTGTGCGCTCAGGCCTCGGCCCGCGCGGTCAAGCGCATCGAAGACGTGCGGGTGCTGCGCACCGCGCAGTTCCCCGAAGACGCCGGCCCCATGGCCCACCCGGTGCGGCCCGACAGCTACGTCGAGATCAACAACTTCTACACCGTCACCATCTACGAAAAAGGCGCCGAGCTGGTGCGCATGACGCAGACCCTGGTGGGCTCGGCCGGCGATCCCTCGGGCCGCTTGGGCTTTGCGCGCGGCATGACGCTGTACTTCGAGCGCCACGACGGCCAGGCCGTGACCTGCGACGACTTCGCCCAGGCCATTGCCGACGCCAACCCGGGTTCCGAACTGGCGCGCCAGTTGCCGGCCTTCAAGCGCTGGTACAGCCAGGCCGGCACGCCCCGGCTGCAGGCCAGCGGCCATTACGACGCGGCCGCAAAAACCTACACCCTGCAGCTGTCCCAAAGCTGCCCGCCCACCCCAGGCCAGAGCGACAAGCAGCCCTTTGTGATCCCGGTCGCGCTGGGCCTGGTGGGCCCGGACGGCCGCGACCTGCCGCTGGACCTGGGCGACGGCCAAAGCCCCAGCTCTCGCACCCTCGTTCTGAGCGAGCGTGAGCAAAGCTTTGTTTTTCTCAACCTTGACAGCGAACCGGTGCCCTCCCTGCTGCGCGGCTTCAGCGCGCCGGTCATCCTGGACTGCCAACTCAGCGACGCGAATTGGCTGCACCTGCTGGCCCACGACAGCGACCCCTTCAACCGGTGGGAGGCCGGTCAACGCATGGGCGTGCGTCTGGCCCTGCAAGCCTTGGCACACCAAGACACCGACGAGCTGCTCAGTGACGACTATGTGCAGGCCATGCGCTCGGTGCTGCGTCATCCCGAACTCGACGCCGCATTCAAAGAACTGGTGCTGACCCTGCCGTCTGAGGGCTATCTGGCCGAACAGGTGGACACAGTCGACCCGCAGCGCATCCATGCGGTGCGCCAGTCCATGCGCCTGCAACTGGCCATGGCCCTGCGCGAGGACTGGGAGCAAGTTTGGCAGGCCATGCAAGACAAGGGCAGCTACAGCCCCGACGCCCGCTCCAGCGGCCGCCGGGCCTTGGCCGGCATGGCGCTGCTGCACCTGTGCCTGGCCGACGTGGCCGAGCGGGAAGACCGCTGGCCCCGCATCGCCTTGCAGCGCTTTGAATCGGCCAGCAACATGACCGATCGCTTCAATGCGCTCAGCGCCCTGGTCAGCAGCGGTCATCACTTGGCCGAGACGGCCCTGCAGCGCTTTCACGCCCTGTTCAAGCAGGAGGACCTGGTCATCGACAAGTGGTTCAGCCTGCAAGCGGGCACGCCCGACCATGGCGGCCATGTGCTGCCCATCGTGCGTCAACTCATCAAGCACCCGGACTTCCACATCCGTAACCCCAACCGGGCGCGCAGCGTCATCACCACCTTCTGCCAGGGCAACCCCGGCGCCTTCCACCGCCTCGATGCGGCCGGCTATGTATTCTGGGGCGAGCGGGTGCTCGAACTCGACGCCTTCAACCCGCAAGTGGCCGCCCGCCTGGCCCGCGCGCTCGACCGCTGGAAAAAGCTGGCCGAGCCCTACCGCAGCGCGGCGCGTGAAGCCATCGTTCGCGTGGCCGCCAAGCCCGACCTGAGCAAGGACGTGCGCGAGGTGGTCACCCGCGCGCTGGCCGACTGATCCCGACCGCCTTGCACCACCCATGCGCTTTTTTCAATCGAACCGACGGCCATGAACAAAATTTCCCTCACCCGCTATCTGGTTGAGCAGCAGCGCGACCACGGCCACATCCCGGCGCAACTGCGCCTGCTGCTTGAAGTGGTGGCGCGCGCCTGCAAGAGCATCAGCCAGGCGGTCAACAAAGGCGCGCTCGGTGGCGTGCTGGGCTCGGCCGGCAGCGAGAACGTGCAAGGCGAGGTCCAGAAAAAACTCGACATCATCGCCAATGAAGTGCTGATCGAGGCCAATGAATGGGGGGGGCATCTGGCAGCCATGGCCTCCGAAGAGATGGACAGCATCTACGCCGTCCCCAACCGCTACCCGCAGGGCGAATACCTGCTGCTGTTTGACCCGCTCGATGGGTCGAGCAACATCGACGTCAACGTCAGCATCGGCACCATCTTCAGCGTGCTCAAAAAACCCGAAGGCGGCCAGACGGTCAGCGAGCAAGACTTCCTGCAAGCTGGCAACAAGCAAGTGGCCGCCGGCTACTGCGTCTACGGCCCGCAAACCACCCTGGTGCTGACCGTCGGCAAAGGCGTGGCCATGTTCACCCTTGACCGCGAACAAGGCTCCTTTGTGCTGACCCAGGACAGCGTGCAGGTGCCGCCCGAGACCAAGGAATTTGCCATCAACATGAGCAACATGCGCCACTGGGACGCGCCGGTCAAACGCTACATCGACGAATGCCTGCAAGGCAAAGAAGGGCCGCGCGGCAAAGACTTCAACATGCGCTGGATCGCCTCCATGGTCGCCGACGTGCATCGCATCCTGACCCGCGGCGGCGTGTTCATGTACCCCTGGGACAAGCGCGAGCCCGACAAAGCCGGCAAACTGCGCCTGATGTACGAGGCCAACCCCATGGCCTGGCTGATCGAACAAGCCGGCGGCGCCGCCACCAACGCCAGACAGCGCATCCTGGACCTGCAGCCGGCCAAGCTGCACGAACGCGTGAGCGTGGTGCTGGGCAGCAAGAACGAGGTCGACCGCATCACGGCCTATCACAACGGGGCCTGAACCAGGCCCGACGCGATGCAGATGGGCCTCTGGAAGTCTAGGCCCTGGCTATAATCGGCGTCTTTCGCCGGTGTAGCTCAGTCGGTAGAGCAGCTCATTCGTAATGAGAAGGTCGGGTGTTCGATTCATCTCTCCGGCACCAATAAAAACAAGCACTTAGCCCCGCCCAACCGGCGGGGCTTTTGCTCTTTACACGCTCTTACAGACGTTTTACAGACTGCAGCGCTGATTTACGCGTGGCGGTTTCATGCCCCGATACCAATGCTGGTGCTTGCATCGGGTCACAACCGCCTCCACTCGTGCTGCCGGTCATGCGCAAGGTATGGCAGATGTGCGGGCGACAAACCCGCCACAGTCCATTCAGTGGAAACGCCCAGCGCCTTGCGTGCGTCCACCCCCAGCAAGGGCGAAATCATCACTGAACCGTCGTCCGCGAACGATATCCAGCCGCCGTCAAACAACGCATCCAAGTGCGGCGCCAGCAACAGGCCATTGAAGACGTCCAACCGTTCTTCGGCGGTTGCGCATTTGGCCCAAGGCTTGATATGCGAGGCGCGCAACAAACCCTCCACGGCCAGACCGGTCACGCAGCACTTTCCCTGCCAGTAGTCCAGCAGTGCCTTGCGGAACAGGTGCTGCCCCACGCGCTGTACCACCCATCGCTCCGCCTCGGTCGACTGGGGCAGCTTCGCCGTTTGCTGGATGAACTGCTCAGCCACACGGTCAGGCAATGTGCGCGCTGTGGCTGCCGTTTTGCCCAACACGTCATACAGCCGGGCCCAGCCCGAGACGTTGATGACCCCCGCCCCCGCCATTTGAGGCAAAACCGCAGGATTGGATGCACTCACGGCAAATGCGTCGTCACCCATACAGCAGACCGACACAGACTCTGGAAACTGCACCGACCGCAGCGTCGCCGTGGAGCCCGACCACG
>JAXITB010000183.1:0-5836 GCA_034680305.1 Polaromonas sp.
GACCACCTTGGACAGGCCTTCAACGCGCGACTCGAGCGTCTTTTTGCGGTCCTGGTCGAAGAAGAATTTGGCATCGGCCGGGCTGATGTTGCTGACCACCAGGAAGCGGTTCGTCAGCTTGCCGGCGGCATCGAGCAAGGGAAAGTACTTTTGATTGGCCTTCATCGTCAGGATGAGGCACTCCTGCGGCACATCGAGGAACTGCTTTTCAAACTCGCAGACCAGCACATTGGGCCGCTCGACCAGGGCAGTGACCTCATCGAGCAAAGCCTCATCCTCGATCGGGCGAACACCCCCGCCCACCTGGGCCGCCGCCGCCTGCAACTGACGCTCGATCTCGGCGCGGCGCTCGGCAAAGCTGGCAATCACCGCGCCCTGACTTCTGAGCGCCTCAGCGTAATGGTCGGCATGCGTGAGCACCACCGAAGGCACCAGCGCCTCGAAGCGATGGCCTTGGGTGCTGTTGCCGGCCTTCAGGCCCAGGGCCTTGACCGGCACCACCGTGCTGCCATGCAGGGCCATCAAGCCATGGGCGGGGCGCACAAAATGAACGCTGCTCCAGCCCGGCAGTTCGCAGTCGGTCTCGAGCTGGTACTGCATGACCTTGGGGATGGGCAGCTTGGCGATGGCTTCATCGAGCGCCTTTTGCAGCCCGGCGGCCAGACTGGCGCCTGTGACCACGCTGTCGTAGAACAAGGCCTCGGCCTTGCCGTCGGGCGCGCGCTTGAGCGCGGCCACCGCAGCGGCGGGGTCGCTCACATCGGCACCCAGGGCCTGCAGCTTCTTGAGCAAGGCCGGGGTGGCATGGCCACTGGCGTCCAGCCCCACGCTGACCGGCATCAGCTTTTGCTGCACCGCCTTGTCGGCCGCTTGGCCAAGCACTGCTGTCACATGGGCGGCCAGCCGCCGCGGCGAGGCGAAGTCGGTGACTTGGGCGTCGGCGCCCGCCAGGCCCTGGGCCTGCAACTGCTCGAGCAAGACACGGGCAAAGGCCAGTCCGAGGTGCTTGAGTGCCTTGGGCGGCAGCTCCTCGACAAACAGTTCCACCAGAAGGTTGGCTGTGCTCATGTTCAGGCCGCCTTCTTGTGTGAAAGTTCCTGGACCCACTCGCGGGGGGCCAGCGGAAAGCCCAGACGTTCTCGGCTCTCGTAATAACTCTGAGCCACAGCTCTGGCCAGGTTGCGGATGCGGCCAATATAGGCGGCCCGCTCGGTCACGCTGATCGCGCCCCGCGCGTCCAGCAGGTTGAAGGTGTGGGCCGCCTTGAGCACCTGCTCATAGGCCGGCAAGGCCAGTTGCTGCGCCATCAGGTATTTGGCCTGCTTCTCGTGGGCGGCGAACGCGGTGAACAAAAACTCGGCGTCGCTGTGCTCGAAGTTGTAGGCCGACTGCTCCTGCTCGTTTTGCAGGTACACATCGCCATAGCTCATGTGCTCGGTCCATTGCAGCTTGTAAACGTTGTCCACGCCCTGCAGGTACATGGCCAGGCGCTCACGGCCATAAGTGATCTCGCCGGTGATGGGCCTGCAGTCGATGCCGCCGACTTGCTGGAAGTAGGTGAACTGCGTCACTTCCATGCCATTGAGCCAGACTTCCCAACCCAAGCCCCAAGCGCCCAGCGTGGGGTTTTCCCAATCGTCCTCGACAAAGCGGATGTCGTTCTTCTTGAGGTCAAAACCCAGGGCCTGAAGCGAGCCCAAATACAGCTCCAAGATGTTGCTGGGCGCCGGCTTGAGCACCACCTGGTACTGGTAGTAGTGCTGCAGGCGGTTGGGGTTCTCGCCGTAGCGGCCGTCCTTGGGGCGGCGGCTGGGCTGCACATAGGCCGCCTTCCAGGGCTCGGGGCCGAGCGCGCGCAAGAACGTGGCCGTGTGGCTGGTGCCCGCGCCCACTTCCATGTCATAGGGCTGGAGCAAGGCGCAGCCCTGGGCATCCCAGTAGGACTGCAGCTTAAGGATGATTTGCTGAAAAGTGAGCATGTTCTGGCGGGCACCTGCGCCCGGTGTGAGCGACCCGCCGATGCGGGCCTCCATCCAGGCAAACCCCCATTCTAATGAGCCCCCCTTCGGCAGGCCTGGCTCGACCGTGGAGATACCCCGGGCTGGAATTCAGATATCCTTGAGCGCCTCACAACTACCGAACACCTCAGTGTCCGACCTTCCCCCCAGGCCGCCCCGGCCTGAAGACAAGCGTGGCTTCCTGCAAAAGCTGGCCGAGATGCTCCATCCCGGCCCTGATTCCAAAGCCGAACTCATGGAAACCCTGGCCGAGGCCCAGGAAAAGGACGTGATCGGCGCGCAGAGCCGGGAAATGCTCGAAGGCGTGCTGCGCATGGCCGACATGACCGCCGGCGACGTGATGGTGGCGGCGCCTCGGATGGATGTGATCGACATCGACGCACCGTTTGAGGAATTGCTGCACCTGGTGATCGAGACCGCGCACTCGCGCTTTCCGGTCTTTGAGGGCGAGAAGGAAAACATCCTGGGCATCTTGCTGGCCAAGGACCTGCTCAAGCTGCAGCGCGCGCCCGAACTCAACATCCGGGCCCTGCTGCGTCCGGCGGTCTTCGTGCCCGAGAGCAAGAGTCTCAATGACCTGCTGCGCGACTTCCGCGGCAACCGCAACCACTTGGCCATCGTGATCGACGAGTTTGGCCGGGTCGCTGGCCTGATCACCATCGAGGACGTGCTCGAACAGATCGTCGGTGAGATCGAAGACGAATTTGACAGCGCCGACGACGAAGGCGACATCTTTGCCCTGCCCGACCGCAGTCATCGGGTCAATGGCGACACCGCCATTGAACGCATCAACGAGGCCTTTGGCGTGAACCTGCCGGTCGGCGAATTCGACACCATCGGCGGGCTGGTGGCCCACGAGATGGGCCATGTCCCCAAGCGCGGCGAAGCCTTCAACCTCGGCGGGCTGCGGTTTGTGGTTCAGCTCGCGCGCGGGGGTGCGGTGCGCTGGTTCAAGGTCTCGCGCAGCGGCTAAAGCGCGCGCTTGAGCGCCTGCCTGCACGCCAGCCCATGTCAGTGACCGCCCCGCCGCGCACCCCCTTGGCCCCCGCCGCGCTGCTCATGGTGCTGGCTGGCCTGGCCCACGCGCTGAGCATGGCTTGGCCGTTTGAAGCCTTCGGGCTGGCCGGACAGAGCCTGCCGGCCCTGCAGGTGCTGGCGATGGGCACCGCCGTGGCCGTGCTCGAGCGCTGCGACAGCCGGCGGCAGGCGGGCGCACTGGCCTGGCTGTTTGCCACCAGCATGCTGGCTGCGACCTTCTGGTGGCTCTACATCTCCATGCATGTGTACGGCGGTCTGGCGGCGCCGCTGGCAGCTCTGGCGGTGCTGGCCCTGGCCGCTGCCCTGGGCCTGTACTACGCGATGGCCGGCGCCCTCTATCAGCGCTGGCGACCTGCTGCCCTGGCCGGGCGTGTGCTGCTGTGGGCCGGGCTGTGGCTGGCGGCTGAACTGGCGCGGGTGGTCATCTTTACCGGCTTTCCTTGGGGCCAATCGGGCTACGCCCATGTCGACGGCTGGGCCCGGCCCCTGGCCGGCTGGGTCGGGGTGCACGGCCTGAGCTGGTTGTCGGCCGCCGTGGCGGCCGCGCTGGCGCTGTGGCTGTGGCCGGCCCAGGGCAGGCGACGCCCGTGGCCGGCCTTGGGCCTAGGCCTGGCCGCGCTGGCGCTGGCGTGGCTGCCCCCGGCTGCGCAAACGCAGGCCCTGCGGCCGCCGCTGACCTTGACGCTGGTGCAGGGCAATATCGCGCAGGACGAAAAATTCATTCCTGGCAGCGGCGTGGCGCAGGCCCTGGCCTTTTACGCCCAAGCGCTGGAGGCCGCAGACACCGCCTTGGTGGTGCTGCCCGAGACCGCCATCCCGCTGCTGCCCAGCCAGCTCGATCCGGCCTACTGGAAAGCGCTCACTGAGCCCTTCACCCAACGGGGCAAAGCCGCCTTGCTCGGCCTGCCCCTGGGGTCCTATGAGCAGGGTTACACCAATTCAGTGATCGGCCTCAAACCTGGGGCAGACCCACCCTACCGCTACGACAAGCACCATTTGGTGCCTTTTGGTGAATTCATCCCGCCCCTGTTCAGATGGTTTGTCGAGCTGATGAACATCCCGCTGGGCGACTTCAATCGGGGCGCGGTGGGGCAACCGTCCTTCGATTGGCAGGGCGAACGTCTGGCGCCCAATATTTGCTATGAAGACCTGTTTGGCGAAGAACTGGGCGCGCGCTTTGCCGACGCGGCCAGCGCGCCCACCGTGTTTGTGAACCTGAGCAACATCGGCTGGTTTGGCGATACCGTGGCCATCGACCAGCACCTGCAGATCTCGCGCATGCGGGCGCTGGAATTTGGCCGGCCGATGGTGCGTGCCACCAACACCGGCGCCACGGTGGTGATTGACGCGCAGGGCCAGGTCAGCCATGCGATGGCGCGTCACACCCGCGGCACCCTGGTGGCACAGGTGCAGGGCACCGACGGCCTGACCGTCTATGCGCGCTTGGTGTCCAGCGCCGGCCTGTTGCCTTGGTACGGCCTGGCTGCGCTGAGCATCGCGCTGGCGGCTTGGTTACGTCGGCGCAGCGGCGCGGCGGCCCTGGCTCAGGGCTGATCGCGGCACTGGCGTGCGAGGCGAAGGCAAAATGCGGGTGTGACAAACGACATGCTGTTTCCCGGTTTGCAGGTGGTCGAGCGCGGCTGGCTGTCGGCCAATATGGTGATCGCCCAGGGCCGGCAGACGGCGGTGATCGACACCGGCTATGTCAGCCACCAGGCGCAAACCGTGGCCCTGGTGCAAGCGGCGTTCGGCCAGAGCGGCCCGCAACTGCTGCTGTGCACCCATTTGCACAGCGACCACTGCGGCGGCAATGCCGCGCTGCAACAGGCCTTCCCCAAGCTGCGCACCCTGATCCCGCCGGGGCATGCGGCCGAAGTCGCCGCCTGGAACACCAAGGCATTGAGCTACGAGCCGACTGGCCAGTTGTGCCCACGCTTTGGCTTTGACGACGTGCTCACCCCAGGCCAGGAATTGCTGCTCGGCGACCGGCTCTGGCAGGTCTTGGCCGCGCCCGGTCATGACCCGCACAGCGTGGTGCTGTTCGAGCCCGACAGCCGCACCCTGATCTCGGCCGACGCCCTGTGGGAAAACGGCTTCGGCGTGGTGTTTCCAGAGCTCGAAGGCCTGAGCGCCTTTGCCGAGGTCGGCGTCACCCTGGACCTGATCGAAGCCTTGCAGCCCCGGACGGTCATCCCGGGCCACGGCGCAGTGTTCAGCTATCGGCCCGAAGTGATGGCCCGCGCACGCCAGCGCCTGAACGCCTTCGTCAGTGACCCCAAGCGCCATGCCCAGCATGCGGTCAAGGTGCTGCTCAAGTACAAACTGCTCGAAGTGCAGCAGCAACCGCTGGCCGATTTCATCGCCTGGGCGCGAGGCACGGCCTACATGCAGACCCTGCACACCAACTGGTTTGCCCAGCGCAGCATTGAGGAATGGCTCGACAGCCTGCTGGCCGATCTGCAGCAAGTGGGCGCAGCCAAGGTGCAGGATGGTCTGGTGCTCAATCAGGGGTAAGCGGGGATTCACGGGTGCGGCGCACACCCGCGCGCCGGCCCCCAGCGCCCTGCAAAGTTCAGCGCCTGATCACAAGCCCCATCGCCGCGAGGGCGCGGCTCCCACAGAGTCCGACCACAGACCCCGGTTGGGTTTTGTGGGAGCACCGCCCTCGGTGCGATGGTGCGACTGATCAAGCTTCGCCCTCCAATCACGCGCCCCATCGCCGCGAGAGCGCGGCTCCCACAGAGTCCGACCACAGACCCCGATTGGGTTTTGTGGGAGCA
>JAXITB010000184.1:0-5830 GCA_034680305.1 Polaromonas sp.
ACACCTGCCCACAGCCCCAGCCTCAGCCTCAGCCTCAGCCTCAGCCTCAGCCTCAGCCTCAGCCTCAGCCTCAGCCTCAGCCTCAGCCTCAGCCTCAGCCTGGACCGCGCTTAGACCACCCTCCAACTTCTACAATGCCCGATTGATCCGGAAAACAGATCCCCTACGACTATGCTGCGCCTGACCGAGCTCAAGCTGCCGCTGGACCATGCCCCCGAGGCACTGCCAGCTCTGATCGCCCAGACCCTGGGCGTGTCCGTGGCTGAGCTGGGGCCGGTTCAGATCTACAAACGCAGCCACGATGCGCGCAAGGCGCAGTTGCGGCTGGTCTACATCGTCCATGTGGCGCTGGCACCGCCGCTCGAGCAGCAGGTGCTGGCACGGATCGGCCCGCACCCACACATCGGCCCAGCCCCCGACCTCGACTACCGGCCGCCGGTGCAGGCGCCGGCCGGCTGGCGCGAGCGCCCAGTGGTGGTGGGCTTCGGGCCCTGTGGCATTTTTGCGGCGCTGCTGCTGGCGCAGATGGGGTTTGCGCCCATCGTGATCGAACGGGGCAAAAAAGTGCGTGAACGCACCCAGGACACCTGGGGCCTGTGGCGCAAACGCCAGCTCGACCCGGAGTCCAATGTGCAGTTTGGCGAAGGCGGCGCAGGCACTTTCTCCGACGGCAAGCTTTACAGCCAGATCAAAGACCCGCGCCACCTGGGCCGCCAGGTGATGAAGGAATTCGTCAAGGCCGGTGCCCCCGAAGACATCTTGCTGGTCAGCCGGCCCCACATCGGCACCTTCAAGCTGGTCAAGGTGGTCGAAAACATCCGCCAACAAATCATCGCCCTGGGTGGCGAGATTCGCTTTCAGGAGCGGGTCTGCGACCTGCACATCGAAGACGGCCCGCAAGGGCGGCAACTGCGCGGCCTGGTGGTTGAAAAGCTCAGCGACGGCAGCCGCTACGAGCTCGAGGCCGACCATGTGGTGCTGGCCCTGGGCCACAGCTCGCGCGACACCTTTGCCATGCTGCATGAGCGTGGGGTACACATGCAGGCCAAGCCGTTTTCCGTGGGCTTTCGCGTCGAACACCCGCAGGGCATGATCGACCGGGCCCGTCACGGCACGCATGCAGGGCATCCCCTGCTCGGCGCAGCCGATTACAAACTGGTGCACCACGCCAAAAATGGGCGCTCGGTCTACAGCTTTTGCATGTGCCCAGGTGGCACCGTGGTGGCCGCTACCAGCGAGGTGGGCCGGGTCGTCACCAACGGCATGAGCCAGTACTCGCGCAATGAGCGCAATGCCAATGCCGGCATCGTGGTGGGCATCTCCCCGCCTGATTTTCTGCCCCCCGACCAGAGCCCAGGGCCCCACGGTCAGGTGCACCCGCTGGCGGGCATGGCCTTCCAGCGCCGGCTGGAATCGCATGCCTTCGAGCTCGGCGGCTCGACCTATGAGGCGCCGGGGCAGTTGGTGGGCGACTTCATCGCCGGCCGACCGTCGACGGCACTGGGCGAGGTCGAACCCTCCTACAAGCCGGGCGTGCACCTGACCGATCTGGCCAGCGCCCTGCCTGCCTATGCCATCGAGGCGATCCGCGAGGCCATGCCGGCTTTTGGGCGCAAGATCAAAGGCTTTGACCGGCCCGATGCGGTGTTCACCGGGGTCGAAACCCGCACCTCTTCGCCGGTGCGCATCGGCCGCGGAGACGACTACCAAAGTCTGAATTTGCGCGGCCTGTATCCGGCTGGCGAAGGGGCCAGCTATGCCGGTGGCATCCTGTCTGCCGGTGTGGACGGCATCGAAGTGGCTGAGGCCGTGGCACTCAGCCTTGTAGGCAGCGCCCAGCACGCCTGAGCCAGTGCAGCGCACACCGGGCGACTGATAAACTGAATCGACACCCGAGGCAAGCCAGATGGTTGCGTCTCAGCCTTGAGCTTGACTGAGCGCCCAGGCTTTGCAGCGTTTGCCCAGTGGGCGCACAGACAGGAGATTCGTGCATGAGTGCAAGCAAGGGGGACACAGCAGGCGGCCAATGGACGCGAGTGGATTTTTCTCGCGTGCCCTACGAGGTCTTCACCGATCCGCAGATCTACGAGCAGGAAAACGAGCGCATCTTTCGCGGCCCGGTGTGGAACTACCTGTGCCACGAATCGGAGCTGGCGCAAGTGGGCGATTTCGTCAGCACCTGGGTAGGCAACACCCGAGTGGTGGTCACCCATGCCCGCGACGGTCAGTACCATGCCTTCGAAAACTCTTGCGCCCATCGGGGTGCGCAGATCGTTACCGCCGTGCGCGGCAATGCCCAGCGCTTTTCCTGCCCCTACCACCTCTGGACCTACGCGCCCACCGGCGAGTTGACCGGCGTGCCCATGGCCGGCGGGGTCAAGGGCAAGGGCGGCATGCCGCCTTGCTTCGACAAGAAAGACCACAGCCTGAAGACGCTGAAGGTGGCCCACTTCGGGGGACTGATCTTTGGCTCTTTCAGCGAGCAGGCGCCGCCCCTGAAGGAGTATCTGGGGCCCCAAGCCGTGGCGCAGATCGAGCGACTTTTGGTTCAACGCAAGCCCAAGATCCTGGGCTATCTGCGCCAGCGCATCCCCGGCAACTGGAAGCTGTACAACGAAAATGTGCGCGACCCGTATCACGGCTCACTGCTGCACCAGTTTCAGGTGTCTTTCGGGCTGCAGCAACCGACCATGAAAGGCGGCATCAAGCTCGATGCCGACCGCAAGAACACCTGGAACCACTCCATCCTCAGCGCTGAGGACAAAGACAACCAGGCCATCGTGGCCCAGGCCTACGAAGGCACCGGCAAGTACAACCCGAACATGCGCATGGCCGACCCGGCCCTGACCCAGGTGCCGCTGGACCTGGGCGACGGCTACAAGACCACCATCTTGTCGATCTTTCCCTCGCTCATCATCGCGCAGGTCGACAACACCTACGCCATCCGGCACCTGCGCCCCAAGGGTCCGGATCTGGTCGAACTGCACCTGACCTACCTGGGCTTTGAATCGGACACGCCCGAGATGACCCAAGACAAGATGCTGACGGCCAACTTCATCGGACCGGCGGGCTACATCTCGCTCGAAGACGGCGAGGCCTTGCGCCTGGTTCAGCAAGGCATACGCCACCGCCGCCCCGGTGGCAGCGAAGTGCTGGAGATGGGCGGCATCGGGCCGATTGAAGACACCGATTACCTGTCGCAGGAAATCTCCATCCGCGGCTTCTGGTCTTTTTATCACCGCATCATGGGTTTACCCATGAACGCCCCGGAGACATCCGCATGAGCAGCCCCCCAGCGAACGAGCTCAGTCGGTGGCTGAGCGTGCACCAATTCTTGGCGACCTACGCCGACCACCTGGACCACGAGCGCTTTGCGCAGTGGGTCGATCTGTTTGACCCCAGCGATTGCCGCTATGAGGTGCTCTCGCGCGAAAACCGCGACCTGGGGCTGGCCTTGCCCATCATGGGCTGTTTTTCCCACGGCATGATCCAAGACCGGGTGGCCATGCTGGCCAAGGGCGTGCTCACCTACCGCCGCGACAAACTGCTCAGGCAGGTCAGCAATGTGCAACTGCGCTCAGCCGACGGCCTGAAGGCCAGCGCCAATTTGGTGGTCTACCAATCCAGCGAGGAAGGCGTGTCCTCGCTGTACATGGTGGCTCGCTACGAGCTCGAGCTCATCGAAAAGGCCGATGCACTCAAGATCCGCCGCATGGCGGTGGTGGTCGACTCCTTCGGCATCGACACCATGCTGGCGGTGCCGCTCTAAGAGTCTGGTCGGAAGAAGGCGTCGCAGCTTACTCCATCTCGATCTTGCGATCGGCCACGATGCGCTTGAGCGCCTGGATGTCGCGCTCGACCCGGCCCTTGAACTCGGCCGGCGTGCTGGCCTGGGGGTTGCCGCCCCAGTCGATCAGGCGCTGGCGCACCTCAGGCGAGTCGATCACCGCCTTGATCTCGCGCTGCAGCCGCGCCGCAATCGCCGGCGGCAAGCCAGGCGGGGCGGCAATGCCCAGCCAGGAGTCGAACACCAGGCGGGGATAGGTTTCAGCGACATTGGGCAGGCCAAAAATATTGGCCTCGCCTTTGGCGCCGGTGACGGCCAGGCCGCGCACCCGCTTGTCCTTGAGCATGGGGGCGGTGCTGGTCATGGTGTCGATCACCACATCGACCCGGCCGGCCAAAAGCTCAGTCAGGGGCGCAGTGCCACCGCGAAACGGCACATGGGTGGCGCTGCCGCCGCTTTCGGCCATCAGCCATTCGCCCACCAGATGCATGGCCGTGCCCACGCCCACCGAGGTGTAGGTGTATTTGCCCGGCTCGGCCTTGATGCGCTGGGCAAAGTCGGGGAAGGATCGAATGGGCGAGTCAGGCCTGACCACCATCGACAGGGGGTAGGTGGTCAAGGTGGAAACCCAACTGAAGTCATTGACCGGGTCAAAGGGCAAGACCTTCTTCATCGCCGCACTGCTGGCATGGCCGCTGGGCAGCAAGATCAGGGTGTAACCATCGGCCGGCGCCTTGGTGGCCATCTCAGCCGCAATATTGCCGCCCGCCCCTGGCTTGTTGTCGACCGTCACCGGCTGACCCAATCGCTCACCGAGCGGCTTGGCCACCAGCCGCGCCACCATGTCACTGCCACCGCCGGGCGGAAAGCCCAAAAGCAGGCGGATCGGCTTGTTGGGATAGGTATCCTGGGCCAGGGCGGCGGCCGAGGCGGCCAAGGTCAGCGCGGCCACAAGGAGCTTTCGCGGCAGACCAGGGCGGTTCAAGCAAGGGTTCACAGAGATCTCCTGAATCATTGGAAGATTTGTGAATCGTCTCACAAGCTACGGCCGTCTCGTCTCCGGGTCTGCCCGAGTCTTACCAACTCACCCAAGAAAAAGCCGCCCGAGGGGCGGCCTTGAAAACAAACGGACGCTGCGTTAGACAGCGCCCGAAGGGGTGGCCATGTCAGCCCTGCGCGTTCTGCAGCGCAGCGATGCGCTCTTCAATCGGCGGGTGGGTGCTAAGGAACTGGCGAATGTCCGGAGTACGCGCTCATCCCAATGTTCACGCCCTGGGTTGCGCTGGCCGGTTGACAGGATGAATCGGCGCGCGGCCTCGCAGGACTTCGGCGACATTGAGCGCGCAAGTCAGGCGGGCCTGCTTGCGGCTTTCGACCGTTCCGCCGCCGATATGCGGAGAAAACACGACGTTATCTCGTGCCAACAGGTCCGGGTGTATCCGGGGTTCATTCTCGGCCACGTCCATGCCGGCGCCCCGCAAGTGGCCCTTGTCCAGCGCCCTGGAAAGGGCCTCCTCATCGACCACCGGCCCCCGCGCCATGTTGAGCAAGATCGAACCTGGCTTCATGCGCGCGATCGTGCTGGGATTGATCAAGTGACGCGTCGCGGGCGTCAGAGGTACATGAAGACTGACCACGTCCGCTTCCATCAATAAAGCGTCGAGTGCCCTATAGCGAGGATCCTGCTGGCCACGGTTGCTGGTAAAAATCACTTGCATCCCGAAGGCCTCGGCGCGTCGGGCCACTGCCCTGCCGATCTGACCGAAGCCTACGATTCCGATGGTTTTCCCGCCCAGCAACATACCGTCCCAGGGACCAGGCTGAAAACCATCCTCAGCCCACCGACCCGAGCGAACATACAAGTCTGCGCTAGGAATGCGGCGAGCCAGCGCAAGGAGAAGCGCCATGGTGTGGTCTGCGGTGGGCTCACTGAATGCGTCGGGCACGTTACTGCCCCAAACGCCAAGCTCATCAAGTGCGGCCAAATCCATGTTGTTGTGACCCATGGCAACGTTGGCGACGATGCGAAGCTGGGGGGCGGTA